>DATLVW010000704.1:0-4867 GCA_035577085.1 Thermoanaerobaculia bacterium | reverse complement strand
CGCATTCCTCTCCGTTTCGGTAGCCCTGCTTCTCTCGCTTCTCGGCGGCGCGCTCTTCGGCCAGGCCACGCAGAAGAACAACGTCTACCGCTACATCAGCATCTTCACGGAAGTGTACGAGCTCGTGCAGCACAACTACGTGGAGCAGGTGCCGGCCGATCAGTTGATGGACGGCGCGTTCTCGGGCGTGACCGATGCCATCGACGAGTTCAGCTACTACGTGCCGCCGCCGCAGATGGCGGCCTACAAGAACTTCAGCGACGTCGAAGACAACGGCGTCGGTCTCATCGTCACGAAGCGTTTTGGCTACGCGTTCGTCATCGCACCGGTTTCAGGATCGCCTGCCGCGAAAGCAGGGATCGAGCGTGGCGATTTCATCGAGAAGATCGACGGACAGCCGACGCAGAAGATGGCTGTCTGGCAGGTGCGCAATCTGCTTCGCTCCGGCAAGCCGATGCACCTCCAGGTTCTCCGCGGTGGCCAGACCAAACGCGATGAGTTCGTTCTCCAGCAGGCGGCGTTTCATCCGATTGCCCTCGAGACGAAGACTCTCGGTGGTGTCGCCTACATCAAGATTCCGTACTTCGAGAAAGGGACTGCCGCGCAACTGGCAACGGCGCTCGAGAACGTGCGCAAGAGCGGCACGCGCAAGTTGATCGTCGACGTTCGCGGGAACGCCGGCGGCGACGTAGACGAGGCGATCAACGCGGCCGATGAGCTGCTGACGAGCGGCCTCATTACCTCATTGGCAGGAAAGGTCGAAGCGAAGAAGTGGCAGGCCGACCGGAACACCGCCTACGACGGTGACGTCGAAGTTCTCACCGATGGCTCGACTGCTTCAGGTGCCGAGATTTTCGCCGCCGCGATTCACGGCAACCAGCGCGGCAAAGTCGTCGGCGTGACGACGTACGGAAAATCGATCGTGCAAAAATTCATGTCACTGCCGAGCGGTGGTGGTGTCTACATGACGGTGGCCCACTACACGACGCCCGATATGAAGCCGATCAAATCGGGAGGCATCCGGCCTGACGTCATGGTTGACCTCACCGCTCTGGTGCTCCGCGATCCGGAAACGAAGAGCGTGCTCGCGCCGCACGGAGCTCCGAAGGCTGCAGTAAAACCACCCGAGGATCTCATCCTGGAGAAGGCGCTGCAGTTGTTCAACGAACCTGCGGCGGCGGCGAAGAAAGCGGCTTAGAAGCATTAACCACAGAGACACGGAGGTCACAGAGATAGAAGCCTTTCTCTGTGACCTCTGTGTCTCTGTGGTGATCAGCCTCTAAGCAAGCCACCGAGCGCATCCGCGAGTTTCTCGTAGTCCCCGATCGCGTTGTAAACCTGCGCAGAGACTCGCAGCACGCGGTTCCCTGCGCGCGGCCACGGCACGATCGGCACTTCGATCCCGTGCTCGAAAAGCAGCGCGTCCTGCAGCGGATCGCCGTAGAGCGAGGTTGTTAGGTATGCCTCACCGTCCGGCAACGGCATCGCCGCCATCGAGCCGAGCATGTCGTCCGGCGCCGGGTTCTGGATGCCGAGGCGCGGGCAGAGCAAATCGCGCGCTCGCAGCGCCATCTCGTGATTCCGCCTCATCACCTCGGGCCATCCTCCTTCCACGATCGATCCCATGAATCGCAGCGCCTCGGGGACGCAGAGCCACGCGGTCGGATCGAATGTGCCCGGCCAGTCGAACTCGAGATGGAAGCGGCTGCGATCGGTGCGCGTGGCGTTGTATCCGTGGCTGATCACGACAGGATGGATTCCGAGCCGGCGGTTGGGTGCGACGTACAGAAATGCCGCTCCCTTCGGCGCGCAAACCCATTTGTGGAGATTGGCCGTGTAGTAGGCGGCGCCGAGGGTGTCGAGGTTGAGCGGAAACATGCCCGGGGCATGCGCGCCGTCGACGAGCGTGTCGATGCCGCGCTGTTTCAACTCCGCAATGATCCGCTCGATCGGGAAGATCAGCGCGGTCTGACTCGTCACGTGATCGATGAGCAGAAGACGTGTGCGGTCGTTGACGCCGGCCAGCACGCGCTCGACGATCTCGCCGGATGATGCGATCGGGAAGGGGATGTCGACCGGAACGACCTTCGCTCCTGCGAGACCGGCCACGTATTCGAGCGCATTGCGTGAGGCGTTGTACTCGTGCGACGTCACGAGCAGTTCATCGTGCTTGTCGAGATCGATCGAGCGCAGAACGGCGTTCACGCCCGTGGTGGCATTGGGCACGAAGGCGAGCGAGGCAGGATCGGCGCCGATGAATGCCCCGAGCGTAGCGCGAGCTTCGTCGAGTAGCGGCTCGAGCTCGCGCACCATGAAGCGCACCGGCTCGCGCTCGAGATGCGTGCGAAGGTCGTTCTGTTTCGCCAGCACAACCTTCGGCGTGGCACCAAAGGACCCGTGATTGAGATACGTGACGTGGGGCTCGAGGAGCCAGTGTTCTCGCATGAGGGATGAACGATGAAGGATGACGGATGAATGGGCAAGTGCCCAGTTTCGATCAACCCTGATTGTTTACCGCTTCGAGAAGGCTGGCGACGCCATTTTCGAAAGCGTCCGGTGGCGTCAGGAGCGACACCACCACATGCCCCTCGGTCGCGAAATCGAAGAAGTAGCCGGGATGAACGATTACGCCGTGACGCTCGATCAGGCGCAGTGCGAGCGCTTCGTCAGATTCGAAACGCGGAACCCGCAATACCGCCGACCAGCCTCCTTCGACAGGAAGGAGGCGCGTTGCAGGCGCGGTTGCGAGCAGCGCACGCAGCGAACCTAGGTTGGCCGCGGTCCGCTCCCGTATGGCATCACGGATCTGCGGCGCGATTGCCAGGATCTCGGGAAGCGCCACCTGCACCGGCGTCGCGACGGAGAGAAAGTTGTCCGCGATCCACTCGATCGCGTGGATGGCTTCCGCTTTCCCCGGACCGCTCACGCGGATCCAGCCGAGCTTGTAGTGGGGGAGTCCGGCAGACTTGGAGAGCCCGCCGAGCGTGAATGTGAGGACGTCGTCGCGAACGAATGACGGGCCACTCTCGCCGAACGCGAAGGGGTGAAAGACCTCGTCTGAGATCACCGGTGTGCCAAGCGAGGCGATCGCGTTCTGCTCGCGTGCAGAGACGTACGAGCCGGTCGGGTTGTTGGGATTGACGACCAGGATGCAGCGCGTGCGCTCGGTCAGCGCGCTGCGCAGCCGATCGACATCGATCTCCCATCGCTGATGAAGCTCGAGCGGGAAGGAATGCATCTCGATCAATTCGAGGGCGGCAAGGTGCTCGATCAGGGGATAGGACGGCGTCGCTGTCAGAACCGCGTCGCCTGGGTCGCACAGAAGTTTGAAGAGGTACGAATACGCCTCGCTGGTCGACGCGGTGATGACGATGTCTGCGGCATCACAACCAAGCTCGCGCGCGACCGCCTCGCGCGCGGACGCGAGCCCGAGCGGCTGCGGGTCATACGGCGCGCGTGCCGCGCGGGCCATGGTCTCGGACAGCTCGTCAAGCGGATAAGGGATGCCGGCTTTGGTCGGATTGGAAACCGTCAGGTCGAGCAGGTCGCCCGTGTAGGCCTGCCGGGCAAACGTCAGGCGGTTCGTGGCGGCATTCCACCGGGCGCGGCTGGAGAACACGCTTGGATTTTTTCACGCGAAGACGCGAAGACGCGAAGAAAACTGCTTCGCGCCTTCGCGTCTTCGCGTGACTACCCCCGGCACCCGGTCCGCGCGTCCGCCATCGCCTTCTCGAGATCGCCGCGCGCCGCCGTCCGTGTCGGCGGCACCGCATCGATCGCCGCGCGGAACGTCGTCAGCGCTTCGTTGCACGATCCCTTCGCGGCCAGCACGCGCGCAAGCGTGTCGAGCATGAGGTAGGAATCGGGACCTTGCAACGCTACCGCCTTGCGGGCCAGCGACTCCGCCTCGTCGTAGCGCTTCGCCTCGTAGAGCAGCCAGGCGAGATTGTTGAGCGCATCGCGCGACGACGGATCGATCGCCAGCGCTTTGCGGAACGCGTTCTCGGCGTCGTTACGGTTCCCGAGCTGCACTTCTGCGTTGCCGAGGTTGGTCCAGGCGAGGAGGGAGTCGGGGTGCTGGTCGAGGATCGATTGATACGCACGAGCGGCCTCAGCGTACTTGCCTGCTTCCTCAAGTGCCACGGCTGCGCGGAGCGCCTCGGCTGCGGCGCGCGGATGGATCAGGATGGCTGTGTGGCCTCCTCCGGCCCACGCTTTTTCGAGACGGTCGAACGTCGTCCAGCGGCCGTTGCCGTCGCCGAATTGCGTGCGAATTAGGCCGCGATCCGGGTCGATTCCGTCGGCCACGATGTAGTGAAAGAAATCGTAGTGGTGACCCGGCGAGTCGACGACTTGCAGCATCAGGATCACCGGCCGTCCCTCGCGAAGCTCGTCGCTGATGATCGCCGGTGTTCCTGTGATGAGCTGCGCGTCGAAGCCCGATTTTCGCGCCGCGATCAGCATGTCGATCGTCAGGACACCGCCGCGCGTCTTCGGCAGCGTGTCGTCCCACGCGCGCATCGTCGTGGCGTCGCCGTAATGCTGCAGCACCGTCGACAGTGATCCCGCGCCGCACGACTCGATGCCCCAATGCTGCAGCGGAACGTTGGGGATTACCGATGCGGACGGGGAGGCGTGCTGCGTTTTGGGGGTGATGGTGATGCAGGAGGTGAGGAGAAGAAGAGTGAAGAATGAAGAGTGAAGAGCGAAACGTGGACGGGACGCGGATCGCGGTCTGCGTTCGACATTCAGCGCCCTGCATTCAACTTTCAACATTTCGGCTCTCCGCATTCTCTACAAACCCCGCAAAAACACCGAGCGAGCGGCCCAACCAGCCCGCTCGCCCGGAAGCTACGGCGAAACAGTT
>DATLVW010000703.1:0-16454 GCA_035577085.1 Thermoanaerobaculia bacterium | reverse complement strand
CAGATCTGCAGTTGAATGCCGCCGATAACGTTACTCGTGCTCGACTGGCAGCTTGTCTTGCCAAGCGCGGTGATCTGCGCAGTGCCACCGGCCAGATCTCCCGCGCTATTTCCGACGATCCCACAGACATCAATGTCATGTACAACGCTGGTGTAGTCGCCAATGTGGCGGGTGCAAAACAAGCTGCTGCCCAATACCTGAAACGTGCAGTGGACCAAGGTTATAGCCGTATCGAGATCGAGCGCGACCCCGAGTTCTCAATTTTGCGCGAGTCTGCGGAGTACAAAAGAATATTTGCGACACGAGTACAATAGAGGCGTCCTTTAGCATTGAGAAAGAGGGAGGCAGTATGGCTAATGTAAGAGTGACGCTGGACAGCGCCACCAAGACGATCAGCGTCGACGACTCACACGTCAGGGTCTCGGTATCGGGTAAAACGAAGGTGCAGTGGTCATGTCGTGAAGGCAATTTCCAGATCAAGTTCAAGCCTGGATCGGATTGGCCGAACCCTGTCACGACCAACACTGGTGGAGTCTGGATGGCGGAGTGCGGGCCATTCACGAACCCAGGCAGAACCCTGGAATACGCTGTTGAGTCAACCGGATACAAAACACTCGACCCGGAGATCCTGATCGACACGTAGCTTCAATGACGGCACAACGAATCCCCGCGTGGCATGCGCGGGGATTCTTGAGTTCCCGGTAGGCTATTTCCCCAGCTTGTCGCCGAGGTCTTTTACAGCCTCGCCCATCTTGCGGCGGGTCTTGCCGAAGCCGGCTTCGAATTTGCCGCTGGCGCGCTGGTCGGCGCCTTCGTTCTCCAGAGCCTGATCGCCTCTGGCGCGGCCGATGTTCTCCTTCACGGCTCCGCTCGCCTGGTCGATCTTGCCTTTTACTTCGTCGTCGTTGAATCGCATGGTTGGGTCTCCTTCGCCATTCAAATAACTCAAGAAGCGGGCCAGCGGATCTCGAAGGCACCGTGCTATCATTTGTCCGTCTACTGACAGTTATGGTGGGAGGGTGTGATGGGAGAAACCAAGCTGTTCCAGGTTTGCTACGAGGGCGAGCTGACCATTGACGTTTCGAACGCCATGCGCCGCCTGGGAGCTGAGCCGAACTTCGATCAGAGCTGGCATGTCTGGGTTCCTGACGGTGGCCACGCCGAGCTGATCGTCCGCTACTTGAGGATGGAGGTCGGCATCGAGGCCCGCGTTCTCGTCGGCTGCGCCCAATTCACCACCTCGCGCGACTTCCTGCTCATCCGCCACAGCCTCACTCCCGGCGCGGACTACAGCGAGCTGCACGACGCCATTGCACGCCTCGGCGTCGTCGTCGAGCTGCCGTTCGAATCGACGTTCGTCGTTCAATCCCCCGACACCACGGACGTTCAAACCTTAGGCGAAGCCCTCGGCGAGCTCTGTCCCGACGACGCTCTCATGGTCACCGGCATCAGCCACGACTGGGCGTACTGCGACGGTACGACGAGCCGCATGAACGTGGCCGAACTGGAGCCGAGGGAACTGCAGTTCCGGACGTTTTGAGTCGGGGGTGGGGAGTGGGGTGTTGGGGGTGGGAGAAGCGAACTTTTCTCTGATCTCTGATGCAGCCGCCCGGAGGACGATCTCAACAGCGCTGCGATAGATAAGACGGCGCGGGGTAGCGGGTCGGGAGTCGGGGGTCGTAGCAAAACCAGCCTCCGACTTCGTCACCCGCTCTCAACCACGACGGTCGCCCCCCTGCTGGCGAGGCCTTATCTCCGACCCCCCACCCCCGACTCCCCACACCCCGCTAAGGAACCGCGGGATCGTTTCTTCGTATACGCTCAGCAGCGCCTGACATGCTGCCTGTACAACAAAAACCCGAACCGCCCAAATCGCGCCGCGGAGCGCGGCTGTTCCTCGTGTGGCTGCTCGGGATCGGCATCATCATCGCCGGTGAGCTGATCACCCGGTTTGTCTTGCGGCCGCTGAACCTTCCTGGCGGCGCGTTCTTCGGGTTCACGACGTTTCTGGCTTGCCTGCTCGTCATCGCGCTGACGCTTTACGGCCTCGCCGTCTTTGTTCGCTGGACGCTGCGAAAACTCTTCTGGCGCGTGGGGCGAAGACTCTTCCTGAGCTACACCCTCATCGGCGTTTTGCCGTTCTTTCTCTTTGCGATTCTCCTGCTGACGATCGGCTACATGATCTGCGGCGTGATGACGCATGCCGCGTTGCGCGGCGAGCGTCAGGCCAGCCTCGGCCAGTTGGAATCCTCCGCGTTCGAGTACTCACTCACCGGGAAACATCCTTCCGGCGCGACGAAGGCACTCGAGATCTACGACACGGCCAACGCGTCGGGCAACAAGCTCCCGTCGTGGCTGAAGTCGACGACGTTCAGCGGCATGGTCTGGCGGGACGGTCAGGCACTTCTCGTGGCGTCGCGTCAGGCATCGCAACAGGAAGGTGCGCCCGTACGGACGATCGTCTTTGTCGAGCCGCTCGACGCCGAATGGCTCGAACAGTTTCAGGACAAGTCCGGAATGACCATCCTCACCAAAGTCGGCGACCGGACAACGGCTCGTTACCGCCGCGGTGTTCGGGTCGAGAAGGGTGATGGGGGACTCAACTTCGATGGAGAGGACGACAGTCAGTTCACCGACCTCTTCATGCGTTCCGTCGGCAGAAAAGTCATCTGGCCCGACCTGACGGACCTCACCGACTGGAACGGGGGACCGACCGCCGAGGGGAAGCACACGATCTTCACGATGATCGTGAATCCGTTCCAGAACCTCTTTCACTTTTACTTTGGCCCGGAAGCGGACAACTACGTCAGCCGTCTTCTGCAGTTCATGTCCGTCCTCGTCGTCCTGCTGCTCGTTTTCTACGCGATGGCGGTGCTGTTTGCCGCGGTGCTGATCTTCTCCATCACGCGCGCCGTCAACCGCATCGAGAAGGGCACGAAGGCCGTCGAGCGCGGCGACTTCACCTACCGCATCGCCATGAAGCCGCACAACCAGCTCGGCGAGATGGCGCAATCGTTCGACCGGATGACCGAGTCGATCGCCGCGCTGCTCGTGAACGTCGCTGAGAACGAGCGGTTGCAGAGTGAGATCGAGATCGCGGCGTCAATCCAGCGGAACCTCCTGCCTAAAGAAGGTCCGCAGTTCCGCGGCGTGTCGTTCTCCGCACACTTCGAGCCGACCGCATCGATCGGCGGCGACTATTACGACGTCTTCAACATCGACAAGACCCGTCTGGCGGTTGCGATCGGTGACGTATCGGGCCACGGCCTTTCAACCGGCCTCGTGATGGCGATGGTGAAAGCTGCGATCACCACGCTGGTCGAAGAGGGCGCGGAGGAGACGTCACTCTTCCATCGGCTGAACGATCTCGTTTTCCGCTCGACCGAGCGCCGCGCGTTCATGACGCTGGCCTTCACGATCTTCGATCTCGAGAAGGGGACGATTCGCCACACCAACGCCGGCCATCTCTATCCGTATCTTCTCCGCGAAGGGCAGCGTCCCCGCGGCATCGAGGTCCCCTCCCTCCCCCTCGGCGTTCGCAGCACCATCAGCACGCACACCGCCGAGGTCGACCTGCACGAAGGCGACGCAATCGTCTATCTGTCGGACGGCATCGTCGAGGCGCAGGACGAGAACGGCGAGCCCTTCGGTTTCGATCACCTCGAAGCGCTGCTGACGGAGTCGACCGATCGTTCCCCAAGCACGATCCGCGACCGCATCCTCGAAGCCGTCGCCCGCCACTGTGGCACGCGCCCCGCCGACGACGATCGCACCGTGATGATCCTCCGCTTCGACAACTTCAAGCCCTCGCGGCCCGCAGCAGTGGTTGCGGAAAGCGCGGTTGCGACGGTTCTCGACAACGAGGAAGTCGTCGCGACGACGTAATCGGGATCGGCGAGGTCTCGATCCCTGCCCGGCAGGTCACGATCTCCCTTTGGTAGATGCGAATCTCGCTTTGGGAGATGCGGATCTCGCTTTGGGAGATCGCGATCTCTTTTTTGAGATGCGCATCTCTTCCGAGGAGATGCGGATCTCTGTTTAGGAGATGTGGATCTCTTGTTTCGAGATGCGGATCTCTTGTTTGGAGATGCGGATCTCTTCTTGGGAGATCGCGATCTCTTTTTTTAGATGCGGATCTCTTTTTCGAGATGCGGATCTCTTTTTTGAGATGCGCATCTCTTTTTTTAGATACCGATCTAAGCCTGGTAGATCTCGATTCGCCGCCGGCGAGTCGCGATCCTTCTCGTGACGATCACCAACGACGAAGCCGCAAGTGTCAGCTGTTCAATGCTTTGCCGCCAACTAGCATTTCTCACGCTGTTCTCGAGCGTGGGGAGCAGGCGCTCGATTGAAACACTCTGCCGGAAATTCCCAACCAATGTGTTCGAGTCCGTAATTTGGAAAACCGCTTTACCACAGAGGCACCGAGGTCACAGAGACACCTCCGTGCTCTCTGTGTCTCTGTGGTTGCCTTTTGCTTCGGCCACCACGATAAGCCGTCCAACGTGACTCACGATCCGAAGCGGTGTGGGTTGTCTGACTAACGCTGCATGCGTGATAATTCCGTCTATGCGTAGCACCCGGCTCCTCTTCGCTCTCACCACACTGCTTGCGTCTCACGCGGCAATCGCGCAATTCTCACAGCAGGGACCGAAGCTGGTGGGAGCGGACGCCGCAGGGGCGGCGGCGCAAGGCGAAGCCGTAGCCCTCTCGGGCGACGGCAACACGGCAATCGTCGGCGGACACCTCGATAGCAGTGGGTTTGGGGCCGCCTGGATCTGGACCAGAAACGGAGGGGTCTGGACACAGCAGGGTTCAAAGCTGGTAGGCGCGGGCGGCGTGATCGGACCTGGCTACCTGGCCGTTGACCAGGGACGGGCCGTGGCCCTCTCCGCCGACGGCAACACTGCCATCGTCGGCGGATGCTACGACAACGACGGCGTCGGCGCTGCGTGGATCTGGACCAGGAGCCAGGGAATCTGGAGTCAGCAAGGTCCCAAACTGGTGGGCTCAGGGTATGTGCCGAACTTCGCCGCGTCCGGTTGCTGCGATGGCGTTCCAACTGCAGACGTATTTCAAGGCTGGACGGTCGCCCTCTCCGGCGACGGAAACACGGCCATCGTCGGTGGCCCCGGCGACAACGGTAGAGCCGGTGCCGTGTGGATCTGGACCAGGAGCGGCGGAGTCTGGACCCAGCAAGGGCCCAAGCTGGTTGGCTCGGGCTCTGTCAAGGTAGGCATCCAGACCGCCCAACAAGGCTCGTCCGTGGCCATCTCCGGCGATGGCAACACGGCCCTTGTCGCAGGGATCGGCGCCGGCGAGCGCGTCGGAGCCCTATGGGTCTGGACCAGGAGCGGAGGTGTCTGGTCCCAGCAAGGAGCCAGGCTGGTTGCCTCGGACCCTGTTGAATCCGGCTATCAGGGCACGTCCGCGGCCCTTTCAGCCGACGGCAACACCGCCATGACCCGAGCGTTTTCTGGTGGGGTGTGGGTCTGGACCAGGAGCGGAGATGTCTGGACGCAGCAGGGCACCAAGCTGGTCGGCACGGGTGCCTCGGAGTCCGCAATCCAAGGCTGGTCGGTAGCACTCTCCGGCGACGGCAACACAGCCATGATCGGCGGACCGTTCGACAGCGGCGATAACACCGGCTCGGCGTGGCTCTGGACAAGGAGTGGCGGAATCTGGCGACAGCAGGGCAACAAACTGTTCGGCTCGGGCGCCGACGGAAAAACGCAATTTGGTGCCTCCGTCTCCCTCTCGGCAGACGGCAAGACAGCCATTGTCGGAGGCTCAGCAAGCCTCTACACATTGAAAACCGGAATCGGAGCGGCGTGGGTGTTCGTCTCGGAGGAACCGGTACCGTCGAACCGACGACGCGGCATCAATCACTGATTGTCGTCCTACGGTGTCGACGGTGGTGGCACCCTCCTCTTCGTGGCCTGCTCGAATGAGTACGCCAGCTTGAGCAACGTCGGCTCGCTGCAGGCCATACCGGTGAAACTGACGCCATACGGCTGCGGCAAGGCCTTGAATGTTTCCGGGAAAGCCGTGGTCGGCGCATTCGGAACCATTGCCCACGGCACGATCACAGTCGGGTAACCGGGGCGGGCGGCGATCGATGCGCCGCTCGGGCCGGGGAAGAGGATGGCGTCGAGGTTCTGCGACTTCATCACCTCGTCGATGCCGTGCGTAGCGGTGAGGCGGATGTCGTTGGCGCGGTCGGATTCGTAGCGCGATTTGAAGAGATCGAGATCCATCGCGTCGGAGATGTCGAGCAGCGACTGGCCGTACTTGATCGCGCCCATCTTGGCGTGATCGGTGTTCCACTTGCGGAGGTCGGCCAGCGTCTTGACCGGCGCATCCTTGCCAAGGGCGGCGAGCCATTTGTTGAAGTCGCGCTCCATGCCGTAGGCGAGTGCGATCGAGCACTTCTTGCCCTTCACCTCGTCCATGTCCGTGCATACGCCCCAGAGGAAGTAGTTGTCAGCCGCGTTCTTGTCGGTGATGCTGGGGATGTCGGCAGGATCGACGACGACGGCGCCCTGTTCTTTGAGCACCGCAATGGCGTCGTTCATCGCCTTCGTCTGATCGGGGTTCAGACCTCCGCGCGGAGTGGTCGCGCCGGGGAGCGTGATCTTGTCGTAGAAGCCGGAGCGCGGGATGCCGATACGAGCTCCTTTGAGGCCGTCCTTCTTCAGGAACTGCGTGTAGTCATGATTGGGCGGCGGCGTGCAACGAGTCGTGGCCGGATCGTTCGCATCGGGATTGTTGCCTTCGAGAACGCCGAAGAGAATCGCCGCATCGGTGACGAACTTGGCCATCGGTCCTGCCGTGTCCTGATCGGCGGTGATGGGGATGACACCGTATCGCGAGATGCGGCCGACGGTCGGCTTGATCGCGGCCAGCATGTTCTGGTTCGACGGGCTGAGGATCGATCCTGACGTTTCGCTGCCGACGTTCGCCGCCCAGAAATTTGCGGTCGTTCCTGCGCCGGAACTGGAGCCGCCCGTTGCAAGGGCAGGTCGGCCGTCGCCTGTTTCGGTGCGAGGGTCGCGGCGCGGATCGTAGGGATTGAAGCCGTAGCCGTTGAGCGCGTTGTAGTTCGTCGGCATCGGCGGATTGCCGGCCACCCAGTTCGCGAGCTCGGTGAGCTGCGTCTTGGCCATGATAATCGCGCCCGCATCGCGGAGGTTCTTCGTGAGTGTCGCGTCGTACGGCGGCGTGAGGTTCGCGAACGCCAGGGCACCGCCAGTGGTGAGCAGGTCGGTAGTCTGGATGTTGTCCTTGAGCGCGATGGGAATCCCGTGCAGCGGTCCGCGAATCTTTCCTGCGGCACGCTCGCGATCGCGCTCGTCGGCTTCTTTGAGCGCGTTCGGGTTGACAGTGATCGCGGCGTGCAGCTTGTCTTCGTACGTGGCAATGCGAATCAGATACTGCTGCACGAGCTCATGCGAGGTGACGCGGCCCTCTTTCAACGCAGCCTGCATGTCGGAGATGCTGGCTTCGACGACGCTGAATGGTTTCGGTGCCGGCTTGCTTGTTTTACCCGCGGCGAGTGTCGTGCTGACGATTGCGAAAAGGAGGAGGGCGGATGTTGCGGCGCTCTTCATGGCGCGGGATTGTAAGTTAGGAGTGGTTACTTCGAGACCACTCCGCGCAATCCTCCCGATATGAGCGCGGCGAGATTCGTGAGGATCCGAGGCAGGACGAATCCTCCGGGGCTGGCAAGGTACATCGGCTCCCAGACTGGGTCGAACTTCTCCTTGTATTGTCGCAGGCCCTGGAAGTTGTAGAAGTTTTCGCCGAAGCGATAGGCGAGCGCTCCCATGCGGTTCCAGATGGTGCCCAGCGAGCGGCTCTCCAAGCCGGACAGCGGCGCCATGCCCAGGTTGAACCAATGGTATCCGTGCTCTTTCGCCCAGAGAATGAGGCTTACGAACATGTAGTCCATCACACCGTTCGGCGCGTCGGGCAGGTGGCGCATGAGGTCACCGGAAAGCTCGACGCCTGCCCCCTCCCACAGATTCGAGAATGCCACGATGCGATCGCCTCGGCGCACGACCGCGACCTTGCAGCGCCGGATGTACTCCTCGGAGAAGAATCCGAGGGAAAAGCCCTTCTCGCGCGTGCGCTTCTCGGCGAGCCAGGAATCGGAGATGGCACGCAGCTCTTCGACGACCGGCCCCGGATCGATGATCTCGAAACGGCAGCCGTCCGCCTCGACGCGACGCAGCACGTAGCGCATCCACTTGCGGTGCCGCCCTTCGAGCGAGAACTCCTCCAGCCCCACGCGCCCTTGCTCGCCGATCTTCAGAAGCGTCAGCCCGAGGTCGAGATACAAGTGCATGTTCTGCCGCTGCACCTCGTAGAACACTGGCCAGCCTGCGTGCAGATCGCACAACTCGCGGAACTGCCAGATCAGCTCTTGTTTTTCGTCTTCGGCACCGACCGGATCGCCCATGGCAATCCAACTGCGGCCTTCGATGCCATACATGATGAATGCTTGTCCGCTCGGGCTGAAGAGCAGGGGCTTGTCGCCGAGGAGGGCGAGGTTGGTCTGGCTGTTCTTCTCGTTGACGATGATTGCGGCGGCGTGCTCGACCTCCTCGATCCGCGGTGGATCGGGCTCCTCGGGTGCGGGACGGAGTAGCCGCTGGATGGAAAACAGAAGCAGCACCGCGATGACGCCGACCGAGGCCCGCAGAAAGCGAGGCGCGTCGGCGCGGAACTGAAAGTGCCACCAGAGATCGCGCGAATACTCGACGTGCTTGTAGCTGAAGAAACCGAGCCACGCCGAGGTAATCACAACGAGGATGATGGCGGTGATCCATCCCGGCCCGAAGCCTTCATTGAGGAGAGCGGCCTTGCGGTAGAAGTGGCGCCGGGAAGCCACGAGCGCGAACAACATCACGGCCAAGATGATGGCCTCTTCGAAGTCGCCGCCTTTGAAGAGCTGGAACAGGATGCCCGCACCGAGGACACCAAGGGTGACCTGGTAAGCCCCGTCGAGGCGTCGTTGCAGCCCGCGCGCGAGCAGCAGCAAAGCCGCGCCGGTGATCGACCCGAAGAAGTGTGACAGCTCGACGATCGGCAGCGGCACGACGCGGCGAAGAAACCCAAGACGTCCCGGAAGCGTCGGCGTCGCGCCGGAGAAGAGCAGTACCGCGCCGCCGACGAACGTCGTGAAGGCGAGAAGCTGCGGCGCGAGGCCCGGGGCCCATCGTCCGAAGATCTTCCACGCTTTTGCCACTCCTTCGCGCTTCTCGACGATCTCGTGGATCGCCAGCAGCACGATGGCCACAAGGAGCGGCAGAAGGTAGTAGATGGCGCGAAAGGCGACGAGCGCGCCGAGGATCGCCGATGCCGAGAAGAATGGCACCAGGAAGACGATGATGATCGCCTCGAAAATACCCAGGCCGCCTGGCACACTGGAGGCGACGCCGGCGATCTGCGCCAGCAGGAAGATGCACAAGAACTGGCTGAACGTCAGCGGCAGCGAGGCCGGCAGCAGGATGTAGAGAACGCTGGCGGCGAGAATCCAATCGAGGCACGACGTCGTTACCTGCGCCAGAAACAATTCCAGCGATGGCAGCTCGAACTCCCACTGTTTGATGCGGATCGGCTCGCGGCGGATCACGATCCAGAGCAGGTAGCCGATCGCCGGCAGAAGAAGCGCGATGCCGAGGAGCCGTATCGACACGAACGGCAAATGGATCGAGGGGGGAATCGCCGGCGGCGTGGCCAGAAAGAAAATACCGCCGAGGAGAACGAAGCCGAGCCAGAAGGTGATCGTGCAGAAGGCGATGACTTTGGCGATCTGGACGGCGGTCAAACGCCAGGCGTTGTAAAGCCGGAAGCGCAACGAGCCGCCCACGAGCCCGGAGAAGCCAACGCTGTTGTTGAAGGCGTAGCCGATGAACGAGGCCAGAGCAATCTTGAAGTACGGAAGGGGATGCCGGATGTAACGGAAGGCCAGCGTGTCGTAGCCGGTCATCACCAGGTAGCTGAGGAGCGTGAAGACGACAGCGAGAACGAGTTGCTGGCGCGGGAGAGTGTTGATGTAGGCGAGGACCTGGCGATAGCGGTACCCAGACAGCGTGTCGTGCAGTACCCGCAGCGCGATGGCGAACAGAGCCAGCACCAGAAGCGGTTTGAGAAACGGCACGAGCCGTTTGAGTCGATCCATTCGTGGCGATTCTATGCGGTCGGGGTCATGGGAGGCCGTGATCTCACTCCAGCGCAATCCACAACGCCGCGCCATGTGCCGCCGCCTGCCGGGCGGTCAGAAAGAGCTGCACGTACGTCTGCACGTCGAGGTCAGCGTCGAAAAGGGCATCATCTTCGAGGTACTTCGCTGCAAGTTGCATCAGCTCGACGTCGTCTGTGGGCAGCGAAACGCTCGTGGCAAAAAGGCGCAACTCATCGAGCAGGACAGGCAGGCTGCCGGCTTCCAGCGGATCGGCGACGGTCGGGATGAGGATGTGCTCGACGCTCGCGAACGGCAGCGGCAGATAGACCGACTGGTAGGCGTCGATGCCAGTGATCTGCGGCGCGGAGGGGATCGCGCGCATGACGCTCTCCTGCAATTTCGACCATCCAATCGCTTCGACCGGATCGGAGCGATAGGCCTCGGCTTCGACAAACGGGAGAGTGGGAAATCGTCTCCGAAGTTCGGCGTCGATGGTCTGCGCGAGATCCGGTGCAAAGACATCGGCAGCGTTGCCGGCGACGAAGACGATCGACACACAGGCAGCGTACCGTACGTGGGCGCTGTTGTGCAGTGGGGATCGAGGCTGGGATTTAATAAAAGCATTTCACGCGGAGACGCGGAGAACGCGGAGCAGGTTTCTTCGCGCCTTCGCGTCTTCGCGTGAAAAAACCAAATTACAATCCCCGCCCATGCGCCGCACTGTTTTCGCCCTTGCCGTCTTTCTCGCCACCACCCTCGTCGCCCAGACACCTGCAACCGATGCGCCGATGCTCGGATTCAGCGCGGGAAGCGCGGCGAAGGAACGTACGCTCGAGACGCAGTTCGACTCGTCGCTGAAACGCGACGAGCTTCGCGATTGGATGAAGCGCCTCTCGGCACGGCCGCACCACCTCGGCTCCGCCTACGATCACGACAACCAGCTGTTCATCGCATCGTTGTTCAAGTCGTGGGGCTACGACACGAAGATCGAAGAGTTCAGCGTGCTTTTCCCGACTCCGAAGCGGCGCGTCGTCGAGCTCATCGCGCCCGAGCGCTTCGTGGCGAAGCTCGCCGAGCCGCCGGTACCGGGCGATGCGACGTCGGGGCAGACGAGCGAGCAACTTCCGACCTACAACGCCTACTCGATCGACGGTGACGTCACCGGCGATCTCGTCTACGCGAATTACGGGATCCCTGCCGACTACGAGTTGCTCGAGCGCAACGGCGTCGACGTGAAGGGGAAGATCGTCATCACCCGCTACGGCGGTTCGTGGCGCGGCATCAAGCCGAAGGTCGCCGCCGAACATGGCGCCATCGGCTGCATCATCTACTCCGATCCTCGCGACGACGGCTACGCGCAGGGCGACGTCTATCCGAAGGGCGCCTACCGCAACGAGAACGGCGCGCAACGCGGCTCGGTGATGGATATGCCCGTGCATCCCGGCGATCCGCTCACACCCGGCATCGGAGCCACCGCGGACGCCAAGCGGATCGACCGAAAAGACGCCGAGGTCATCACGAAGATCCCGGTATTGCCGATCTCCTATTCGGATGCGCTGCCGCTGCTGCGCGCGCTCGGCGGTCCGGTTGCGCCTTCCGATTGGCGCGGCGCGCTGCCCATCACCTATCACCTCGGGCCTGGTCCATCCCGCGTGCACCTCGCGCTCGAATTCAACTGGAACATGGTTCCTGCGTACGACGTCATCGCGCGCCTGGCGGGATCGCAGTATCCCGACGAGTGGGTCATGCGCGGCAATCACTCCGACGCCTGGGTGAACGGCGCGAGCGATCCGATCAGCGGTCTGGTCGCGGAGTTGGAGGAAGCAAAAGCGATCGGCGAGCTGGCGAAGACCGGCTGGCGTCCGAAGCGGACGATCCAGTTCTCCGCGTGGGACGGTGAAGAAGAAGGGCTCATCGGGTCGACCGAATGGGCGGAGACGCACGCGGATGAGCTTCGGCGCAACGGCGTGGTCTACATCAACTCCGATACGAACGCGCGCGGCTTCCTCGATGCCGGCGGATCGCACACGCTCGAGCGCCTCGTCACGCAGGTGGCGCGCGACGTTCCTGATCCGGAGCGCAACGTTTCCGTCCTCACGCGCATGCGCGCCCACGAGGCGATGGCGAACATGAATGCGGAATCGAAGAACGCGGAACCGAAGAAAGAAGCGCACGAGCATGAACTGATCCGGCTCGACGCGCTCGGCTCCGGCTCCGACTACACGCCGTTCCTGCAGCACACCGGCGTCGCCGCACTGAACATCGGATACGGCGGGGAGGGGGGCGGCGGGTCGTATCACTCGGTGTACGACTCGTTCGATCATTACACGCGGTTCGGCGATCCCACCTTCGATTACGGCGTAACGCAGGCGAAGACGACGGGGCGGATGGTGCTGCGGCTCGCCAACGCGGACGTGCTTCCCTTCGAGTTGAGCACCTTCGCCGACACGATGTCCCGCTACCTCGAGGAGCTGACGAAGCTGGCCGAAAAAACGCGCCAGGACGTCGAAGAGCGAAACCGCTTCGTGCACGAACGCACCTACGAGATCGCCGCCGATCCGACGAAACCATTCGTGGCGCCGAAGGCGGAAGCGGCCGGAATCTACCTCAATTTCGCGCCGCTGCAGAATGCGGTTTTGCGTCTGAAAGAGAGTGCGCGTGCGTTCGACCGGGCCGCGGCAGCGCTGCCGGCAGATGCAACCGCGCGTCAGGCAGCTGCCGATCAGGCGTTGATGCACATCGAGCAGTCACTGCTGCGGGCGGATGGATTACCGCGGAGGCCGTGGTTCCGCCACCAGATCTACGCCCCCGGCTTCTACACCGGCTACGGCGTCAAGACCGTGCCGGGCGTGCGTGAAGCGATCGAACAGAAAGAGTGGACCGAAGCCAACCGCCAGATCGAGATCGCCGCCGGCGTGATCAACGCGTACGTCGCCCAAACGGAGAAGAACCTGGAGGCGCTGCGCGGGAAGTGAAAACCGGTTAACCACAGAGACGCAGAGTACACGGCGTCCTCAGTGTCCTCTGAGTCTCTGTGGTTCAAAAAGAATTGGACTCACCTCGCGAGCAGGTAAATCACTTCGCCCTTGCGCGACATCCCCAGATCCTCGCGCGCGACGCGCTCGACCGCGTAAGTCGACTTCTTCACGCTGTCGATCTCTGCGCGAAGGCGGGCGTTCTCTTTCTCGAGCTGCGCCACCTCGGCGTTCAGCGATTCGATGCGCTTGCGCGATTGCTGCAGCTCCGAGGTTGCGCGACCGGTGAAGAAGAGCGACGCCACGCCGCCAAACGCGATGACAGCCACCAGGACCACCGCGATTCTGCGGACGGTCTGCGCGGCCCGGCGTGGAGCCCGTGTGGAGACGGCGGGATGCATGTGTCAAAGGTAGTGTCGCGGGTCAGTGCGGCCGTGTCAACGCCGTATAATTCGATTCGGTGACGCGAGACGCCGCACAGAACCCTCTTACCGATCGATATGCCTCGAAGGAGATGTCGTATCTCTTCTCGGCCGACTACAAGTTTCGGACGTGGCGGCGGCTATGGATTGCGCTTGCCGAGTCCGAGCGGGAGCTGGGGTTGGCCTTTACTGACGCTCAGATCGCTGAGCTGAAAACCCACGCGAACGACATCAACTATGCCGACGCCGAGCGCCGCGAGCGCGAGATCCGGCACGACGTCATGTCGCACATCTACGCCTACGGACTCCAGGCGCCATCCGCGAAAGGCATCATCCACCTCGGCGCCACCTCGGCCTTCGTAACCGACAACACCGACATCCTCCAGATGAGCGAGGCGCTGGCTATCATTCGCCGGCGCATAGTGAACGTGATGGCCAAGCTACGCGATTTCGCATGGTGCTGGCGCGCCACGCCTGTGCTCGCCTTCACGCATTTTCAGCCGGCGCAGCTCACCACGGTCGGAAAGCGCGCCACGCTCTGGCTTCACGATCTGCTGCTCGATTACCGCGAAGTCGAGTTCCGCAGCGCGAACCTCGCGCTCCTCGGCGTGAAAGGCGCGACCGGAACGCAGGCGTCATTCCTCAGCCTTTTTGACGGAGATGCCAGCAAGGTCAACCGGCTGGAGCAGCTCGTCGCCGAGAAAGTCGGGATGGCCCGAAGCTATCCCGTCTCCGGTCAGACGTACTCGCGCAAGGTCGACTCGCAGGTGGTGAACGTGCTGTCGGGCTTCGCGCAGTCCGCATCCAAATTCGGCTACGACATGCGCCTTCTGCAGCATCTGCGCGAGATCGAAGAGCCGTTCGAAGACGACCAGGTCGGCTCCTCGGCAATGGCATACAAGCGCAATCCGATGCGCGCGGAACGGATCGATGCGCTGGCGCGGCACCTCATCGTCAACGTCCTGAATCCCGCATTCACCGCCGCCACGCAATGGTTCGAGCGCACGCTCGATGATTCAGCCAACCGGCGTATCGCCATTCCGGAGGCCTTCCTCGCTGCCGATGGAATCGCACTGATCTATGACAACATCGCCGCGGGGCTCGTCGTTCACGAGGAAGTGATCGCGGCGAACGTCCGGCGGGAGCTTCCCTTCATGATGACGGAGAACCTGATGATGGAGGGCGTGCGGCGAGGCGGCGATCGGCAGGTGCTGCACGAGCGCGTCAGGATTCACTCGCAAGCCGCCGCCGGCAGGCTGAAATCGGGCGCGAGCGATAACGATCTTCTGGACCGCATCGCCGCGGATGACTTCTTCGGCATCGATCGCGCATCGATCGAGGAGATGGCGCGGCCCGATGCGTTCACGGGCCTTTCGACGCAGCAGACTGAAAAGTTCCTGATCGAGGACGTCGATCCCATTCTCGATGCCGAACGGACGCAGATCAGATCGGATGTTGGCGAGGTGCGGGTATGAAGCGAGCTCTGATGACCGTGGCGATGATGGCGTTGGCGGCGTGCGCAAGCCGGCAACATGGATCGCCGCAATCGGCGCCGGCATCGACAACAGCCGTGGCGCCGCAGGAGATGACCGCGCACGGCGTAGCGGGCTGGGTCGGCCAGGAGTTCGCCGGCCGCACGACGGCCAACGGAGAGATCTTCGATCCGATGCTGATGACGGCGGCGCACCGCACGCTCCCGTTCGGAACGCTCGTAGATGTTCACAATCCGAAGACCGGCCAGACCGTGCGCGTCCGCGTCAACGACCGCGGACCGTACGTCGGTGACCGGCTCATCGACCTTTCTTATGCGGCAGCGCAGCAGATCGGACTCGCGGATGGCGGCGGTGGCGACGTCGACATCAGCGTAGTGAAGGTCGGCCGCGGCGACCGGGAGCCGCCCGCCGCGTTCTCGGTGAACGTGCCCGACAACACGAGCGTGGCGGCAGTTCCACCTGCGGCGGCGACAACTCCTGCACCAGCTCCCGCTCCCACTCCAGCGCCTGCAGAGTCTCAGGCGCCTCCCGTTCCTGCAACTGTCGAGAGCGTGCAAGTCACTGAGCAGCACACAAGCGGCACGGAGACGCGAAAGGAAGTCGCCGCCGACGGCACGACGATCGTCGAAGTCCCGGTGACGTCATCCCCGCTTCCCGCTCCGGTGCCAACGCCGGCTCCCGTTACGCCAACCAAACGGACGACTACCCCTGCGACATCAACACCCGCTCCCGCCGCGTCGCGGCCGCAGTCCGCGACAACTCGCACCGGGCGATATCAGGTTCAGGTAGGCGCGTTCTCCCAGGAAGCGAACGCGAAGGCGCTGCAGAAGAAACTGAAAGTCATAGGCCAGGACGCGATGATCGAGCACACGTCTCTCTACCTCGTGCGTATTGGCCCGTTCGAAACGCGCGAGCAGGCAGTCAACGAGCGCGCCAAGCTGGAAGCAGCCGGGATCTCGGCGATCATCATTACGCAGTAGATACGCGGGGGTCGGGAGTCGGAGCGAAAGCGTGGCTGTCCGGTCCTTGACTTGAGACAGAGATCAAGAGACAAGAGATCAGGACGCGGGCGGCGGCCGGCTAGCAGCTAGCCCCGCATTTCCACACTCTTGAACGGTTCCCTTGATCTACGACCGTGAGGGTGACAAGGTAAAGCGGTCGGACCGGGGGCCGTGGGGGTTCACACACTCGACGCTGCGTCCTGCCCCCACGATGCCGCGATTCACACCCGCAATGCTGCGTCATGCACCCACGATGATGCGTTTTGAACCAACGACGGTGCTTTTTGAACGACCGACGGTGCTTTTTGATCCATCGATGGTTCTTTTCGGCCATCGACGGTACGTTTTGATCCATCGACGGCTCGTTTTGATCC
>DATLVW010000702.1:0-6632 GCA_035577085.1 Thermoanaerobaculia bacterium | reverse complement strand
TGATCAGCATCACGACGAAGAGAAAGAGCACCATGATGCCGCCGGCGTAGACGAGCACCTGCACGGCGCCGACGAACTCCGCTCCCTTCATCACGAAGAGGATGGCCACGCAGAGAAACGTCAGCAGCAGGAAGAGCGCCGAGTGAACCGGGTTCCGCATCGCCACGACGAGGATCGACGAGGCGACCGCGATCGTGCCGATGACCAGAAAAACGACCAGGGCAGGACTCAAGGCATCCCTCCCTCGATCTGTTTCGGTTCCGGCTCGTCGGCTGGGAGACCGGCGTACTCCGGCCGTCCTTCCCAATACTCGAGCTGTTGCATGTTGAAGTAGAGATCCTTGCGGTCGTAGCTGGCCAGTTCGTACGTCTTCGTGGTCAGCCAGATCGATTTCGGCTTGGTGGGGCAGGCCTCTTCGCAGAGCGCGCAGAACATGCAGCGCTTGACGTCGATGTCGTAACGGTCGAGGACTTTGAGCTTCTTCATCTTCCCGTCGATCTCACGCTGTTCGTCGTGGACGTCGATGTAGATGATGTCGATGGGGCAGGCCAGCGCGCAGAGTTTGCAGGCGATGCAGCGGTCGAACGAGAACTTGAACATTCCTCGGAAGCGATTCGCCGGCTCGAGCCGCTCTTCCGGATAACGAATCGTCACCTTCGGCTTGAACAACTCGCGAAGAGTCGTCTTCAACCCCTCGAGCATGTCGAGGAGCAGAAACTTATCGGTCCATCTAGGCTTCTGATACTCGACGTGCATGGATCACCTTTGCGCGCGGCCGGAGCAGCAGGAACAACGTGAACGCAATGATCGCCGCTCCGGCGATCGAGAGGACGACCTCTCCCTGGAAATTGAACTGTAGGCCGAGGAGCACGACGACCGCGGTCACGGCGATGTTCGCCAGTGCCAGCGGAATCATCCACTTCCACCCGAGGTCCATGAGCTGATCGAAGCGGAAGCGGGGGAACGTGGCCCGGAACCAGATGTACATCAGCATGAAGAGCATTACCTTGCTGATGAAGATCACCGCGCCGAGGATGCCGCCGGCCAGGCCCCAGCCGCGCAGAACGCCGGTCGTCAGGCCGTAGCCGTTGATCGCCAGCGTCCAGCCGCCCATGAAGAGACTGACCATGAGGCAGCAGTTGACGATCATCGACGAGTATTCGGCGAGCATGAAGAAGGCGAACTTCATCGCCGAGTACTCGGTGTGATAGCCGGCCACGAGCTCGGACTCCGCTTCCGGCAGGTCGAACGGCGTGCGGTTATTCTCCGCGTTCATCGCCACGAGGAAGATAAAGGCGGCGATGAGTTGCGGGAAGAGATTCCAGATGTGATCCGCCTGGTAGTTGATGATGCGGACGAGGTCGAAGCTGCCGCACAACATCAGCACGCCGACGATCGAGAGGCCGAAGGGCACTTCGTACGACACCATCTGCGCGGCGCTGCGCAAGCCGCCCATGAGCGAGTATTTGTTGTTCGACGCCCAGCCGCCGAGGATGATGCCGTACACGCCGGTCGAGGTCAGCGCCAGGATCAGCAGCAGGCCGACGTTCACATGCGTCACGACGAAGGTTGGCGGCGGGCCGTACGGGATCAGGCAGAAGACGAGAAACGCCGGGATCAAGGGCAGCATCGGCCCGAGGAAGTAAGCCACTTTCTCGGAGCTCGACGGGACGATGTCTTCCTTGAGGATGAACTTGATCGGGTCGGCGATGATCTGCAGCAGTCCGCCCGGAATGAAGCGGTGCAGGCTGCGCGGCGTGATCTTCTCGAAGACTTCATTGCCGACGCGATTCGGTCCGAGCCGCGCCTGCATCAACCCGAGCAGACGGCGCTCGATGTAGTTCATCGCCGCCACGATCACCTGCACGATGATGAAGGCGACCAGGAACTTGACCAGCGGCCAGATGAGGTAGCGCATGAGGAGGTCCTGGGTCATCGCGCACCTCCGGAAGAACGATGAACCACAGAGACACAGAGAGCACAGAGGTTCTTCTCTGTGTCCTCTGTGTCTCTGTGGTGAAACGCTTTTTGAATCATCGATCGACCTCACCTAACACGATATCAATCGTCCCGATCAACGCCACCAGATCCGAGACGAGGTGACCCTTCGCCATCGCCGGCAGCGCCTGCAGGTTCACGAACGACGGCGGCCGCACATGGCAGCGGTACGCCATCTGCGTTTTGCCGTCGGCGATGATGTAGTAGCCCAGCTCCCCTTTCGGCGATTCGATCGAGTGATACACCTCGCCCTCGGGAGGCCGGACCACTTTCGATATCTTCGCTTTGATGTCGCCGGCCGGCGTGGCTTTCACGAGCGGGATGCACTGTTTGAGGATCCAGTTCGACTGCCGCATCTCTTCCATCCGGACGAGGTAGCGGTCGTAGGTGTCGCCGTTCTTGCCGATCGGGATCTCGAACTGCAGCTCCGGATAGCACTCGTACGGCTGCGCCCGGCGGAGATCCCACTCCACGCCCGATCCGCGCAACGGCGGCCCGGTGATGCCCCAGTCGATGGCTTCTTCCGGTGAGATGACGCCGATGCCGACGGTGCGCTTCTTCCAGATGCGGTTGTTGGTCAGCAGCGATTCGTATTCGTCGATCGCCGCGTCGAACTTGTCGACGAATGCTTCGACATCGTCGAGCCAGCCGGCCGGCAGATCGTCGGGCATCCCGCCGATACGCATGCAATTCAGCGTCAACCGTGCGCCGCAATACTCCTCGAACAGGTCGAGGATCTGCTCGCGTTCGCGGAAGCAATAGAAGAACGGTGTCATCGCGCCGATGTCGATGGCGTGCGTGGCCAGCCAGAGCAGATGCGAGGAGAGCCGCTGCAACTCGCTGAGCATGACGCGCATGAGCTGGGCGCGCTTCGGGATCTGCTTCGTGATCCCCATCAGCTTCTCGACCGTCTCGACGAAGCCGAGGTTGTTGGTGGCGGAGGCGACGTAATCCATGCGGTCCGTGTGCGGGATGCACATCGGATACGACATATTCTCGAAGAGCTTCTCGGTCCCACGATGGAGATAGCCGATGATCGGCTTGGCGTCGATGATCCGCTCGCCATCGATCTTCAGAATCACCCGCAGCACGCCGTGCGTCGACGGGTGCTGGGGACCGAAGTTGACTTCCATTTCGTGTACGTCAAACATGGCAGACCCTCGGGGGTGGGGTGTCGGGGGTGGGGGGTCGGAGAACCAGAGAGACAGAACATCGGTTAGCTCCGACCCCCGACTCCCGACAAACGACTCCCGCGATCATCATGCCTTCCCCGCCATCAACTGCTTCAGCATCGATTCCGTCTCGTCCTCGCCGGGCACGCACAGAGTAATGTCCGTCGTTTCGCCGGACGCCAGTGCGGCTGCGTAGCCTTCGCAATCCCAGCCGCAGGCGGTGCAATCCGTCTGCGCCATCGCGGCGAAGAGCTTGTCTTTCAGGCTGCCGGCCTTGGCCAGCTCCATCCGCTCCGGCAACGCCTTTTCCGGATCGTGCCACGGTGCGTCCTCGGTCGGTTGCGCCGTGTCGGCGACGACGCCCGCCAGCTCTGGCGCCGGCGGCATCCCACCTTCCGCGGCGCGGGCGGCAATCTCCGCGACAGGCCAGGTGCCGTAGTGCGGCCAGTCGCCTTTGTAGATGTTGACGTCCTTCACATCCTTGCCGGTCGATCCCGCCTTTGGTCCGCCGCCCTCCGGAAAAACCTCGGGATAGATGCGCGCGCCGGTGTCGATGCCGCGAATGGGAAAGTCCTTGCGCAACGGATGGCCGTTGAATCCATCCCACATCAGGATGCGCTCGAGATTCGGGTGGCCCTCGAAGATGAGGCCGAGCATGTCGAACGTCTCGCGCTCGTGCCAGTTCGCGGTCTTCCATACCGAGGTGACGGAGGGGATGGGAGTGTTCTCGTCGGTCGTGACCTTCAGCCGGACGCGATTGTTCTTCGAGAACGAGTAGAGCATGTACGACACGCCGAAGCGGTCGCCCGTCCAGCTCGGATAACTCGAATAGTCGACGCCGGCGAGATCGACGAGGTAGTTGAACCCATCATCGCGAAAGGCCTTGGCCACCTCGACGATGCGCTCGCGGTCGACGGTCAGCGAGATCTCGCCCGCGAACTCCTTCGCGGAAATGATGGCATCGCCCGCACGCTCGCAGGCGCGTGCCACGAGCGGATCGCGCTTGATCTCGTCGATGCTGCGCCCTACCGGTTTCGCAGGAGCGGCCGGTTTAGGCGCAGTCGCAGATGGCTGTTCAGGAACGTCAGTCATGTCTGGGAATCAGTTCTCGATCTCGTCGGCTTCGGGAGTGTCGCTGAGTGTTGGGGCGGCCTCGGTCGCTTCGGAAGCAGCCGGCGTGGCCGCGGGCGCCGCAGCAGCCTTCGACTTCTTCTCTTCGATCGGCGTCCGCTTGATGCCGGAGATCGGCGCCTGCTTCAGTTGCGCCTTCGCCTGTTCCGCGCGCAATGCCGGACCTTCGTGTACCGGGCGCAGCGAGTCGCGCACCGCTGCGCGCGCGAAGTCGTACGACTCGCCGCCTTTGCGGATCACGTGCATCTTCTCGATCTTCTTCTGCAGCTCCATCAGCCCCCAGATCAACGCCTCGGGACGCGGCGGGCAACCGGGAATGTAGACATCGACCGGGATCAGGCGATCGACGCCCTGCGTGACGGCATACGTGTCATACGGACCGCCGCACGTCGCGCAGGAGCCCATGGCAATGACCCACTTCGGATCGGGCATCTGATCCCAGAGACGCCGGACGATCGGTGCCATCTTCTCGGTGACGGTGCCGGAGACGATCATCAGGTCCGCCTGCCGCGGCGTGGCGCGAAAGACCTCCGCGCCGAAGCGGGCCATATCGTGGCGCGGGTCGAGAACGGCCATCATCTCGATCGCGCAGCAGGCCAACCCAAACTGCATCGGCCAAAGGGACGACTTGCGCGCCCAGTTGAAAAACTTGTCGACAGAGGTGGTGAGGACGTTTGGATCGAAGCGGTTTTCGATCAGACCCATGAAAGAACCTTCCTCTTCCACGCGTAAACATACCCGACGATCAGGATCGCCAGGAACACTGCCATCTCGATCGCGCCAAACCAGCCGAGCTGTTTGAAACGGATCGCCCAGGGGAAGAGGAAAACGGTCTCGACGTCGAAGACGATGAAGAGAACGGCGATCAGGAAATAGCGGACCGAGAAGCGGTGATCGATCGCCTCGGAGGTCGCCGGAATCCCGCACTCATACGGCTCCAGCTTGACCTTGCCGCCGCCAGCGGCCCGGACGAGCGGCGTGATGATGAACAACGTCAATACCGGGAGCGAGATAACGATGAGAGCAGCCACCAGCAGTACTGAATAGTTCGCCATTTTTTCCTGTCGAAAGCCCGCGGTATTGTAAACGGCGACTGACAGGAGTCAATGATTCGTTGAGCCTTGGGGAGTGGGGAGTGGGCTGTGGGGTGTGGGAGCGACGAGAACCCGCATGAATGCTGGATCGGCACACGCCGCGTGCTTCCCCTCCTACCCTGCATTTCTCACACTTGCAGGGAATTGCCGGCAGCGTGTTTCAACGCAAGTGCCTGGAAACCGGCGGTAGGCGGCGGGACGCCGCCTGGCCAGCCGGCGAGACGCCGGCGTTCCGCCGGCCCAAAGCGCTCCATAGGCGGATGGAACGCTGGCGTCCCCGCCGGCTGGCTTGGCGGCGTCTCGCCGCCATCACCGCGCCTTGGACAAGGAGTCGCTGAAAAGTGTGAGAAATGCGGGCTACACCGGCTACGCCCCAGCCTCCCACTCCCCAACCCCTTGACTCAGAACAATTTCGTCTGAAAACGCCACCGGTCCTGACCCATCCCCCGCTCCTGCACCAGGACGCGAATCTCGGCTCCGATGCCGTCCGGAAGAATGAGCCGCCTGGCGTCGTCGCGCGCATCCAGCAGCACGATTCCTTCCTCGGCGCTCCCGACAGCGGCCTCCCCAATCGGCTGCAGCAACTCGTGCTCCGCCGCCCCGAGGGCGAGGAGAAACTTCGCCTGGATATCGAAGAAGCGGGTGGTGAAGTGCTGCCGCTCGCCGGTGAGGCGGAGGTCGTCGAAGTTGATATGCGCCGTCAGATCCTGCTGGCCGGGGTTGATCAGGAGGTCGCGGCTGACGCGATGCTGCGAGTACGCCGCTGCCGTTCCGAAGCGCCGCATCCGTCCGCGAAAGAGCTTCGTCTGCGGCAGCCCATAATCAAAGGTGACGATCAGACCTCGGGGCACAAACCGGCAAAGGTCGTCGTACATCGGGGACCATTCGAGCGAAACGTCCGCGAACTGCCCATCATCCAGCTCGATGCCGCGTTCCGCGAAGTAGTCGTCGTATCGCGCATCGGCTTCATGCTCGGTCCAGTCGAGGACACCGTCGTGCTCCGTGACCCACAGCTCGTGCAGTTCTTCCCCTCTCTGAACGACTCGCCCGAACGGCAGCGCATCAAACAGCTCATTACTAATGATGAGCCGCGCCTCGGCGGGCGGGATTTCCGCGAGCGACGTGACGTAAGTGACATTCGGATCTGGTTGGGCCCGGCCGAGATTGCGGTCGAGGCCGTAGAACGAGGGAGTCAGGCGTCGGGGGTCGGGGGTCGGAGCAGAATCTGGTGATCGGC
>DATLVW010000701.1:0-3995 GCA_035577085.1 Thermoanaerobaculia bacterium | reverse complement strand
AGGGATGTTGCCTTTCGTGCGCCCTTCCAGAAACCCGCGGTGGGCGTGGCCGTGAAAGACGGCATTGCAGCGATACCGGTCGATCGGGTCTTCCAGACGCGACGATCCGAGAAATGGATAGATCTCCTCGGGCTCGCCAACGACGGTGGCGTGGATCGGCGAGTAGTGAATCACAGCGATCTTCTGCGGCGTTCGCAGCTTGGCCAGGGCCTGCTCGAGTTTGAGAGCCTCTTCAATCGTTTCGTGGACGAACTTCTTGATGATGTCCTCGCCCCAGGCGCCGAGCTGCCGCCTGCCGAAGCCGCCACCGAAGCCTTTGACACCGGCGAAACCAACGCCTTCGATCTCGTGCGAATCGCCGTCGAGCATCGTCACGCCGGCGTCGAGCATGATCCTCACGACGTCATCCTGTTTTCCTGATTCAAAGTCGTGATTCCCGAGGATGCCGATGACCGGAATCCGCAGGGAGGCGGTGATCTCTCTCGCCAGGACCTTTGCCTCCTCGACCAGCCCGTAATCCGTCAGGTCGCCGCAAAGAAGCAGCACGTCGGCCTGCTCGCTCGCTGCGGCAAAGAGCGATTGCATGCTGCCCTGTCCCGTCTTCTTGACGTGAATGTCGGCGACCGCGGCGATGCGCAGCGTTTCCTTCATTTGCTGCCATCCACTTCGATTCCGGCGGTCCACTGGGCGATCTCCTCCGCCGTCATGTTGCCGATCGGCCGCAGCCGTCCGTCCTGGTAACCCCACTCGTTGATGTCAGCAAGGTATTGCTGGCGCGAGAGGATCGTGCCGTAACAGACCTTCTCGGGTGCGTCCGGTTGGTTGGTTTCGTCCGCGATGCGTGCATTCAGTTCCGTCATCACCCACGCCGGAACCCGCGAGCGCTCCGACGGATAGCTGAACCCGAATAGAACGAGATGGGCATACAGCGCGCGCCAGTGCTTTCCGTAACGATCGATCAGACGGCGCCAGTCGAGCCGGTCGCCGGTGGCGAGGAGAACGTGAGCGACGTCCGCGCCATCGAAGCGCTCCCGCTCCATGATCAAGCCCTTCGACCAGATCATCTCTTCGGCAGGAATCAGCTTGACGTCGACACCGAATACCTCGTCGTCGACCGCGAAGTCGAACCAGAGCTCGTCGACGACAGCAACGCCGTTACCGGCGCTGAAAATCAGATCGACGAAATCGTCACCCTTGATGGCCTTTCCCAGCCAGTGCGGAAAGTTGAGCTCCGACTCGTACCCGGCCGCTTCGAAGACTCTCTTCGCCTTCGGAAAATCGTCGCGCCGGAGAAAGACGTCGAAATCCTTGGTGTGACGCTCGATGCCCGTGTACCGCGCGAACGCATACGCACCACCGACGAGAAACGGCACGCCGCCGTCGCGCATGAGCCGCATCGACTCGATGTAGAAATCCCTGGTTTCCGGGGCAAGAAACGTGTCCCGCGCGGTTTCAGTGATGGTCATTGCAGAGCCGGAAAACTGCACGGGGCGTGCCGGGGAGCAGAGATCAGTGGATTAGTGATCAGAGATCAGGAGACCCAAGAGGACGGATCGGGGGCAATGGACCAGGAAAGTGTGGATTCGAGGAAGAAAGTGTCTCGATTGAACACCAATCCCTCTGATCTCTAA
This sequence comes from Thermoanaerobaculia bacterium, assembly GCA_035577085.1. Lineage (GTDB taxonomy): Bacteria > Acidobacteriota > Thermoanaerobaculia > Gp7-AA8 > Gp7-AA8 > JADGNZ01. The sequence continues at coordinate 2,364 of DATLVW010000701.1, read as the reverse complement.
TCTCTCAATCTCTGATCTCCCAATCTCTGATCAACACTCACTCATTCAGACCAGATTCTCCACCGGAAAGCCGGCGTCGATCCATCCGTCGAGGCCTCCCGCCAGCGGCCGGACCTTCGTGTATCCCTTGTCGATGAGCATGCGCGCCACACGGGCGGCTGAGGCTTCGTTTGGTCACGTGCAGTACAGCACCACCTCCTGATGGGGTGCCAGATCGCCAAGTTGTGCGTCGATGTCGCTGAGGAGCGCCAGGATCGCGGTGGGAATGGAGCGTGGATCGTGTTTGCGAGCGCCGGGCGTGCGGACGTCGAGCACCACCGGGAGCTCGCCGCGGTCGAGCATCGCTTTCAATTCCTGCGGCTGAATGCGCGCCGTGCGAAGTTGCTTGATGAATTGGATGCGCTGCGCCCACTTGACCACGATCACGAGCGCGAGCAGCGAACCAAGGATGATGATCGCCCACCATCCGAGGTTCTCGAGAGCGAGGAGCACGCGATCGATGGCGCGATGAAACGCACGGCCGGCCGCGACTGCGGTGCCTGCCCAGATCAACGCGCCGATGCCGTCGTAGATCACGAACGCCAGCGTGCTCCGCCCCGACGCTCCCGCGAGTGGCGGCGCAACCGTTGAGAACCCAGGAATGAACTTGGCGATGAGGAGCGACTTCAATCCCCATCTCTCAAACCTCGCCTCCGTGTCGCGTACGCACGAGTCAGGCGAAAGCGAGATGCGGCAAAGCGTCCGCAGGATTCGGTAGCCGAACCGGCGACCAAGGAGGAACCAGATGTAGTCGGCGATGAGAGAAGCGAAGAGCGCGGCCAGAAGAACGTGCGTCGACGACAACTTCCCGTCGCGCGACAACGCACCCGCCACGATGAGTGCCGGCACCGCAGGCACCGGAGCACCCAATTGTTCGAGCAGCACGTTGATGAAGATCAGCGGCACGCCGTAGAGCAGGACGTAGTGGACGAGCGAGGTCACGTTACACAGATGTTAATGCGTCAACGATGCCGCCTGGTCATGCGTCTTTTCTCCAGCAGTCAATCAGGCAGTAAACGGAAGGAGCAAACCATGAAGAAGATCATCGCAGTTGTGTTGCTGGCGGGTGCAACGCTCGCCTCGGGCTGCGCGACGCGAGCCGTCCTCGTCGCCCCTGTTCCACGTGTCGAAGTGATCGGCGTGGCGCCGTATCGCGGTGCGGTCTGGATTCCGGGCCACTACATCCGTGCGCATCGGGACTGGGTGTGGGTGCGAGGGTATTGGCGGTAGTCGCTGCCAGCCGATACTCGTCTTCGATCGATGGGGCTCGGCCCAACCTCGGTTGAGCCCCTGGCGATCACAAAACCTGAACCACAGAGACACAGAGATCACTGAGTAACCATCGCAACTCTGTGACCTCAGTGTCTCTGTGGTTCATTGTTTTGTGTGGAAGCCGCGGAGACGCAGAGAACCGGTCCCGCCTCCCGGCTAACCAAACCCCACTTTTCTAGTCTAATCGGCCGGATGGAGATGACGACCGACCTCGCCGTGGTCAGCAGAGCGCGATCCGGCGACCCGGAAGCGTTCCGGATGCTGGTCGAGAGTCATTCCAAAGCAGCGTTTCGCGTGGCCTATCGAATGACTGGAAACGAACATGATGCCGACGACGTAGTGCAGGAGACCTTTCTCCGCGCCTACAAGCAACTCCAGCATTTCGAGGAGCGCGCGAACTTCGGCACGTGGCTGCACCGCATCGTCATCAACTGTTCGCTCGACCTGCTTCGTGCACGAAGCCGCGCCGACAAACATTATGGAGGCGATTTCGAGTCCGCCGAGCTGGCCGGAGCCTCGGGCGCGCGAAGCGAAGCGCAACAGGATCGCCTGATGATCTCCGCTGAGCTGCAAACACAGGTTGCCACGGCGATGAAGCGGCTCAGCGCCAACGAGCGGACCGCCTTCATCCTCCGCCACTTCGAAGGAATGGCGGTCGAGGAGATCGGCAAGACGCTCGGCATCCAGGTCAGTGCCACCAAACACACGATTTTTCGCGCGGTACGCAAGCTCCGTGAGTCGTTGGAGCCGTTCGTGAGGTCAATGCCATGCAACACCTGACAGAAGAACAACTGGTCGCTCACTACTACAACGACGGTGACGCCGTGACCGCCGAAGCGCATCTGGCGACGTGCGAGGAGTGCCGCGCGCAACTGGCCACGCTGCGCGACGTCCTCGCGCTCATCGATCAGCTTCCGATCCCCGAAAAGAACGCCGCATATGGCGAAGAAGTCTGGACGCGGCTCCGCTGGAAGCTTGGCAGCGAACGGCGCCGCTCTCGCGTCTGGGGAACGATCAGCGCAATCGCCGCGGCTCTGGCGCTGGCCTTCATCG
>DATLVW010000700.1:0-4728 GCA_035577085.1 Thermoanaerobaculia bacterium | reverse complement strand
TTTCGTTGAGCGCCCTCGGAAGGGAACTTAGGAAGGGGATTGATCCCCCGTCAAAGCCGCAGTACCGCGCAGTCGTGGAGGGCAGGCCCCGCGAGTTGACTGCCGTCGTGCGTGACGAGGCTTATCGCATTGCACGTGAAGCGGTCAGCAACGCGTATCAACACGCAAAGGCCGGCCATATTGAGACCGAAGTCACTTTTGGCGATGCCGAACTCACGATCCGAGTGCGCGACGATGGCATAGGGGTGGATCCCGAGGTCCTCGCACGTGGTCAGCGGCCCGGCCACTGGGGATTGCCAGGGATGCGCGAACGGAGCGAGAGTCTGGGCGGTCAGCTCAACGTGTGGAGTGAGCGAAATGCGGGTACCGAGGTTGAACTTGTCATACCAGCCGACATGGCCTATTCAGAGCCGCGCAGATCCTCATTCACCCGACTCAAAGATCTGCTCCGCTCCTGCCGCTGACGAACGCCAAGTCGGTGACACATCCGGTTACTGAGCTCCCGGGCCCCCACGGTCCCATCGTCCATCCCGTGAGCTTGCCGTGAGCCGCCGCGTCCTACTCTCGTTCCGAACTAACCACACGGTGTCCAACAGCTGCCTGTTTGACGAACGATCCACATCTTCGCGAGGCTCAATTCACGCTGTGCGTCAATCATCTCTCGCAGTTGTCCGGCAGCACGATTCCGCTGCCCTGAACCGGGACTCTGGCCCAAGGCGTACCGCGCTTGGGAACCCGAATACCAGGCCACGCTCGGAGCTCAGCGCGCTGGAATCACGAAGCGCCCGCCATTCCCCAAACACTCTGCTCGTGCGCGCTTGGCGCAGCCTCATCGAGCTGCGGATTGACGACGCCTTGGCGACGCTCGCACAGTTCGAAGATGAGATCGCGCGTGCCGATGACTCGGTTGCGCCCCGATCTCGAGAGTTTGCCAAGGTCTTGAGAGCCGTGCTGCTTGTGCTGAAGAGCCAGGATGGCGCCACGGTGTGCACGGCGCTTGCCGTACTCGAAAACCGGCACCGATTGGGAGGAAAGAGTCCGGCGCTGGCGGCAGCGTTGCGCGTCGGCTACTGGAAGGTGCGAGACTTTGATCGATACTACGCGGTGCCTCGTCTCAAGCACGCGGTGCCGACTCACCGCAGCACGCACGGGCTTGCGACGATCATCGGGCCGACGTTCGAAGCGGTCGTGGAGGCTGAACAGCTGCGACTGGCCGTCGCGACGAGGCTCGTGAGAAGCGCGCACGAACGCGCCGTGAGTCGCTTCGGGAAGCGATCACCGGTAACAGCCCGAGCGGCCGTCGTGCTTGCAGAGTTGCTCTACGAGGAAGGACATTGCGATGGCCTGGAGGCTCTGGTCATGGAAAGCCTCGCAGAGGTCCGAACGTCGGGGGACGACGAGAGCGCCATGCGAGGATATCGGGTGCTGGCTCGACTCGCCGCCCGTCGAGGAGACACGGAGTTCGCCTTCCTCATCCTGAAGGAGGCGGAGGTCCTGGCGACGGCACGCGACTGGCCGGGGATGATGGCGGAGAGCTTGATGCTGCGCACTCAGCTTCTCCTCAAGGAGGGTCGCACGCGCGACGCAGCAAACTGTACCGAGCGCATTGGGACACTCGCGCGCGACTTCTCTTCGGACGACGCGTTGCAGGCCAGCCTGGCCTTGGCACGTGCACAGCTGCTGGTCGCCACCGGGGACGCGCGCAGAGGAGCGACGATCCTGCGGGAGCTTAAAGCGGTGAGCAGCTGCAAGCGAAACAACTACTGGGCACTGCAGTTGTCGGTTCAGCTCGCCGACGCTCTGCTCGGGTGCGGAGACCAAGCCGAAGGCCGTGCAATGCTCATTCAATCGCTTCAGGTTGGCGCGCGCGCCGGGGTGTATCAGACGTTCGTCGACGCGGGAGATCGCGTGGCGGAGTTCCTCTTGACCCTTCACCACGCCACCCCGCAGGACAGCCGCATGCCCCCGGAACTCAGACCCTACGTCGGAAGCATTCTCGCGGACCGGGCTCAACAGCGTACACGTGTGCCGCCGACTCGTGCATCGCGGGTGACGGAATCCTTAAGTCCGCGCGAACACAGCGTCCTGCGCTCGATGAGCTATGGGCTTTCCAACAAACGCATCGCGCAAGAGCTGCAGATTGCCCCCGAAACCGTGAAGTCCCACGTCAAAGGCATCTTCATCAAGCTCGCCGTGCAGACGCGTGCTCATGCCGTATCGACGGCCGGCGCTTTGGGTTTGCTCTGAGCGACGGTGCCACGCTGGTAAAATCTACATCCACTGACTGTTGACTGACTCGAAGCTTCGCTGCAACGCGGAATGAGTGTGCAACTCCTAGAAGAGGCGTGGCGTGCGGCGCGCATATTCCTCAGGCCGATGATATGATTTGCTGAGTTGTCCAAAAAATGACAGCCGTATGGCATTACCGTCCGGACAGACTACATCAGCGAACGGGCGGGTTGTCCGCAGCGTTTCTGCGGCGCATCACGTAGAAGCCGTCGCTGCAGTAGTGCACGGCGAATTCTCTCAAAGCGAATCGTCGAGCATCGAAGTAGAAGCGGTTTCAAGCTCTTGGCGGCGCAGTGCGCAAGCCCACCATGTCAATCCGGAGAGCCGCGAGAGTCCACGGATCCTCACGGAGAGTTCGCTGCGCAGCTCCATCGAACCAATCGAAAATGTCGTTTTGGCTGCTCAAACAGAACTCGATCGCCTGCACAGAATGGCGGGGCAAGCCGGCTACGTCACTTTGCTCTGTGACCAGAACGGGATCGCGATCGACTACCGTGGCAATGATCAACGTTCAGATGAGTTTCGGCATTGGGGAGTGTGGCGAGGTGGAGTGTGGTCGGAGGACATTGAAGGTACCAATGGCATCGGCACCTGCATCGCCGAGTGTCGTCCGATCACGGTGCATCAATCTCAGCACTACCGGGCGAGACACATCGGGCTCAGTTGTTCCGGCGCACCTATCTTTGATTCTGACGCGCGCCTGGTCGCGGTTCTTGATGTGTCATCGATTGACCCTGATCTTTCCGCGCAGGCTCACGCACTCACACTTCCGCTTGTCACGACGTCGGCTCGCATGATCGAGGAGCGGTTATTCCGAGAGCGATTTCGCAAGGAGTGGATTATCGCCGTAGCGCCGCATGACGAGCAACCCGCATCATTGTTGGCGGTGGACCGCGATCATCGCGTGGTAGGAGCAGATCGCAATGCGCGAGCCCAGTACCGCATCGATTCCCAATCTATGGACGCCGGGGTGAGCGTCTGGGCGATCTTCTCACGCAAAGGGTTGGTGCTTCGAAAAGGCGTACCCACTGACTGTCCGGCGCGTCTGACGACAGTGAGTGGAGGCGACAACTTCTTTGCTCTGGTTTCAAGTCCGGTGACCACATCCCGGCTTCATATCGGCAAATTGGAAGCAACACTTCTCATGCAGCCACGAATCGATTTGCTCGAAGACCTGAGCCGGCGCTTTACGATCAAACCGCCACGAGGGGGTTTGGCTCCTGGAGCACTTCGACGCGTGACGGAATATATGGACTCCCATCTGTGCGAAGAACTTGCGCTCGAGTCTCTCGCCGCACATGCGGGACTGTCCACGAGCCACTTCGCTCGAGCGTTCAAGCAAAGCGTGGGCGTGCCGCCGCATAGGTACCTGTTGGAACAACGAGTTAAAAAGGCAGGGGATTTGCTGAAGCAAACCCAAGAGCCTCTAACAGCCATTGCGCAGTCGCTCGGGTTCGCCGATCAGAGCCATTTCTCCCGAAGTTTTCACTGGCTCGTGGGACTAGCACCAAGCGAGTTCCGTAGATCTCACCGGTAGTGTCTGCGGACTACGCGGCCGATGACACGTTGCACAGATCTCGAAGTTCGGCCGCTGGATAGCCGGTGGCAAAGTAGGAAATAACATCTAGTGCTTCTGGTGTCGCGATTCCCGCGGCGAGGGCTACATCTTCGAGTCGCGCGGTTGAGTTGGTCAGAAGAGCGTGCGCCCGCCGAATGCGTGAGTGCTGAAGCCATTTGCGTAGGCGGGCCGCCTCCGCACTTGCAAAGTCCCTCAAGAGGTTCTGCGCCGGCCACCCGATGCTTTCAGCGAGTTCGTGCAGTCCCAATTCGATCCCAACCAATTCGTCAATGAAATCGCCTACGCGCGCGGGGTCCTCCCACGCATTTGTGAGTGGAAACTTGTCCTGCAACACATACTCACGAAGGAGGTGACAAGCTAGCCCCAGGATTGCCGAGTCAAGTATCACACGGTCAAGCCGTTGCCCTAAGCGCTGGCGGCGAAGGAGCCCTGACATGAATATCCAAAGAAATGGATCGCGAAGTCGCGTAGATCCGGAGAGCCGGATGTCGCCCGGCTCGAAATCCAACCCTGCGGTTGCGACCTTGTCGAACCACTCGCCGCTGAGATATAAATGTGCGACCGCGGCTGAGCCGATAACACGGAACGACACGGCGGTTCCCGCGGGGATGAGACTCCCCTCGCCCGGCCGGTAGATGCGTCGATTCCAGCAATGGCCCGCGTCAATCGCGAATTCCGCAGTTCGGCCGACCACCAAGCAAATTGCGTGCTCCGAAATGGCCGGCAACTTGACGATGGCATCTTTATCGAAGCTGTAATGCCGAACGCACAACCGGTCTCCGGCACACGGGAAGGTTGAACGCGCCGACCGCGCGGGCAGCAGTGCGTGCCAATCATCCATAGTCGCCTCAGCGGGTTGC
>DATLVW010000699.1:0-4745 GCA_035577085.1 Thermoanaerobaculia bacterium | reverse complement strand
TTCTTTCCTCAGCCGGTCTCGAGGTGGAACGTCACGGGGATCTTTTTGCGCCCGACGGATCGGATGAGCAGTGGCTGGAGTACTGCGGAAAGAAGCAGAGGATCGCGATCTCTCACAACGGCGAGGCGTCTCACGCGAAGGCGCGAAGACGCGAAGGAAAAGCAGCTGGTGGTTTCCCCCTTCGCGTCTTCGCGTCTTCGCGTGAGCGTCTTCGCGTGAGACGCCTTCGCGCATTCAGCTCTTCCGAACCTTGTAGCCGAGGCGCTCGAGCTCGGCGGTTACGCGCGCGAGGTGATCGCCCTGAATCTCGATCTCGCTGTCTCCCGCCGTGCCGCCGGCACCGCATCGTTTTTTCAACATCGCCGCCAGGTCTGCCAGCGATGCAGCCGTCAGTTGGAAACCGCCTGCGACCGTCACGCTCTTGCCAGCGCGGCGCTTGCGATCGAGCTCCACGCGGATCGTCTGTTTCGACGGATCCTGGTCAGCCCGCGCGTCGACCGCGCCTTCCTCGCGCAGCCGCTTCGCGGCTTCGGGATCGCTGGTCCAGACGAGGCGCGATTTCATCGGCAGCGTTGATTGTGGCGCGTGGCGTCCCTGCCAGCAAGGACCAGGCATCTCGTCGAACCGATCACTCGATTCCGTCCGCCGAGATGCAGTAGCCTGACGCCAAGATCATGGTTCGAAACATACTCGCCCTCCTGCTCCTCGCCGCCTCGGCCCATGCGGACGAGAATGCTCTTCTCGATCGTTGGATTGCCGCCGCGGGCGGCCGTCAGCGGTTGGAGTCGGTCGCGGCGGTTCATCGCGTCGACGCCATCGACGAGGATGGGATGCCTGGTGTCCGGGAAGAGTGGACAACCGCGGCTCTTCAGCGGCGCGAACGGCTGGCGCATGAGCGCGATGAAGCGATTACCGTGTACGACGGTACAAACGGCTGGCGCCGCGACTGGAACGGCTTCGTCGAGAACTTGGCGGGCTCTGACCTTCGTACACAGTCGGATCTGGCGATGATCCATTCGTTCGCCGCGCTGACTGGAGTCGCTGGTGCGCCTTCGATCATCGACGAAAACACGCTCGAGTTTCACGCGAAGAGCGGCTCCGCGGTTCGCTTCGTGCTCGATCACGAGACTGCGCTGCCGCTGCGCGCAGAGATGCCATCCTTCGACGGAATTCGAACGGTCGCATTCTCCGATTGGCGGAAGGTCGACGGCGTTGCCATCGCCTTTGGCGAGACGTGGACCACCGGACCAAACAAGACGACCGCACATCTGCAATCGATCGAATTCGTGCCGCGCGACCGCGTCGATCTCACGAAGCCATCACCCGGCCCGGAGGACGCGTTCTATCTGCGCAACGGCGCGCGGTCCGAAACACTCCCGTTCAACTTCGACAACAACCACATCATGGTGCTGACGACGGTCAACGGAGCCGGGCCAATCTGGTTCCTCGTCGACACCGGCGCGAATTACTCGATCATCAACCAGTCCCGTGTGAGCGAGTTTCATCTGACACCGTATGGCGGACTGACGACGATCGGCGGCGGCAGTGCTGCGACATCCGGTTCCTACGTCGACCACGTCACCTACCGCCTCGGCGAGGTGGAACTGCGCGATCAACATGCCGCGGTCCTGGAGTTGCGCGGTCTCGAAAAACTCTACGGCATGCAGCTCGGCGGTCTCCTCGGCTACGACTTCCTCAGCCGCTTCGTCACCGATATCGATTACGTGGCCAAGACCCTGACGCTGCGTCCGCGGACGTTCGATACGTCGCGGATCTCCGGGGGGCGCGTGCCGCTGGTGATGCAGGGCGAACAGCCGTATTTCGACGGCAGCATCGTGGTGAAGGGAGAAACGATTCCGGCCTGGTTCATCCTCGACGTCGGAGCCGCCGACACCGTCACCTTCACCACCCCGTTCATCGCCGAGCATCACCTTCTCGAGGGTGCCGGCGATGCGGAGCGGACCGTGCACAAATTCAGCGCGCCCGACGTCGAGGCGTTCAATCCAACGAACATCCGGGGTCTGATGGATGCGATCGTCATCGACGGCGTCACGCTGCCTCATGTGCTGGTGAACCTGTCGGCCGCAAAGTCCGGCGCCTACACCAGTCCCGCCTTTTCCGGAAACATCGGCGAGACGATCCTCTCGCGATTCGCTCACGTCATCCTCGACTACGGCCGCAACGTCATGATCCTGCAGCCGCAGCCATCGACCACGAATCCGTTCGAGGAGCGCAAGACGTTCGGAATGACGATCATCGCCGGTAGCCCCGACCTGCACCACTTCACGATCAGTGCGGTGGGCGCCGACTCACCGTCAGCCGTCGCCGGATTCCAAAAAGGCGACGTCATCACCGCGATCGATGGCGCACCGGCAGAAACCTGGAACCTCGCCGGCATCCGCAAGGTATTCACGAGCGAGGGAACCGCGCACGACGTCGCCATCATGCGGGGCACGCAGGAAGTGAAGATCCACACGACGATTGCGATGACGCCGGTGTCCGGCCTTCGGTAAGGCGTCGCCGCGTCACCTTCGACGGGAGAACAGGTGGACGATCGCGACGAACAGGGCGGCGCCGATGATCGACCAGAGAACCGGGAAGGGGTGTCCGCTGACCTGGACCATGAAAGGCTCCGGCAGCTTTAGCTTGTGCGCCACCCACGGCCCGAGGATGGCGCCGATAAAGCCGAGGGCGATCGAGACGATAAGGCCGCCGCGAACTCCGCCGGCGATCGCTTTACCGATCGCACCACAGATTGCAGCAATGATGATGTAGATGATCAGCCCGGGCAACGTGAAGGTCATGGGCAAAGTCCTTTCGCACAGTCTCGCTTCGCAAAGTTAGTCGGAGCTCAACCGTTGGTCAGCCGCAACATTGATGCCAGCGGTCTCTAGCCATGGGCTCACGCGAAGGCGCGAAGACGCGAAGCTGGTGAACCACCGGGTTTTTCTTCGCGTCTTCGCGTCTTCGCGTGAGCGCCTTCGCGTCAGAAGACATGAATCATCGATCGATCGCACAGCGGAAGCCGACGGTGCTTTGCGCAAACCCGGGCACCGCGTTGTAGCGGACGGAAATGCGGGCGCCTGCACCCGTATCCACCCAGGAGCCGCCGCGCACGACGCGTTGCTCGCCGGCGGCCGGACCGGAAGGATCGGTTAGGGTGCCGGGATCGTAGTAGCCATTCCAATCCGCGGTCCATTCCGAGACGTTGCCGGTCATGTCGTCGAGACCGAAGCCGTTCGGGTTGAACGTACCGACCGGGGTGGTGCCAAGAAACGGATAGCTGATGGCGGCGGCAGTTGGTTCGATGCCGAGGGCTTCGACGTGGCGGCCGCCGTTGTCGGCGAGATTCGCGTTTCCTTTGCCAGCCGAATTCCCCCACGGGAAGCGCCACCCCTCGATGCCGCCGCGCGCCGCGTACTCCCACTCAGCCTCGGTCGGCAGCCGTCCACCCGCCCATGCGCAGAAGGCGCGCGCGTCATTCCAGTCGACGTTAACTACCGGATGGAGCGCCTTCTGCGCGTCTGCACTGCCATGGCACGCGCCCGCATCGACGCATTGCTGGTATTGCGCGTTCGTGGCCGGCGTTTTGGCCAGGTAAAACGGCTTGCTGATCGTCACCGCGTGCGCGGGCTTCTCATTTTCGTCGCAATCGATATCGCCTTTGCTACAGCCCATGGTGAACGTGCCGGCATCGATCGGCAGATATGGGATACCCGAGAAGTTGACGGCCATGGCCGTCCTCTGAGCCGCCTGCGCGCTGGCTGCCACGCTCTTCTTCGCATCTTCCACTGCCGGATCTTTGGCCGCTTCTTCCGCATCGGCACGGCGCCGATCGAGTTGCGCGAGCGCCTCGTGGTAACGCTGCACCTGTGGCGCGATGGCGATCGCTCTCAAATAGTACGTGCGCCCTGCGTCCGGGTCGTGCAGCGCCTCACAAAGCGCGCCGAGGTTGTAGAGCAGCGGCGCAGAGTTGGGTGCGTTCGCCAGACCGTTTTCCCATAGCGAGCGGGCACCGGCGTAATCGCTGCTGAAGAACTTCACCATGCCTTCGTGGGCCAGCGGCGCGTCCTGGTCGATCGCGATGGCGTCAGCAGACATCTCTGGCGCGAAGCCACCGATGATCTGATCGGCCGCGTCGTTCATGGCATCGTTCCATGCCGTGTGCTGACGGGCGTCAGAGCCAACTCCGTCTGCATTCACACTGCCGATTCGTTCACCGGTCCGGGGCTTGAACAGATTGAGCGTGGCCCGGCACTCGACATCAACCCACACAACATCGCCAGCGTCGTCGCTGCCGTCATCGCGCGTCGTCTCGGTCATCGGGCACCCTGTATTCGGCACCCCCACCCTGACGATCACCTCGCCGGCGGTTTGCTGCAGATACTTCTGCCAATCCTCGGCCTCGAAGAGGCCATGTCCCGGGTTGAGGCCGCGGGAGAACTGGCGCTCGTCTTTTACGTCGTACTGCTCGTACCGGCGCAGTTTGGTGATGACCAGATCGATGAAGTCGTCTTCCCGCTTCTGGTCGGCAGCGTTGTCCGCGTCGCCGAGTACGGCCAGTGTCTTCGCCGGTACGATGTTGAACTTCGGCGGCACGGTATGGATCGCGACAACCATCGGCGGCGCCGACGCGCAACCGGCCAGTGCGAAGAGGGTGAAGAACGCGAACGTCCTGACCATTTCATCGGGTAATACGTCCTGTTGTCCATATTGCTGAGCCAGTGCCTCCGTCGATCACGGAC
>DATLVW010000698.1:0-2634 GCA_035577085.1 Thermoanaerobaculia bacterium | reverse complement strand
GCGAGACTGCGAGTGAGGTCTACGCCGGGGTCATGGGCGACGGGCCGCCGCGGGATGACCTGCAACTGAACGAAGAGGAGTTCCGCGCCGGCGGCAGCGCGGCGTTGAAGAAATAGCGATGCCCCGTGCACTTACCGTAATCGTGCTGCTGCTCGCCGCATGCGCGCGGGAGCCGAAAGCGAAATCATTCGTCCTGGCCACGACGACAACGGTGCAGGGATCGGGCGTCCTGCCGATGCTGATCGTCGAATTCAAACGCGACAGCGGCATCGACATCCATCCGCTTGTCGCCAGCACGGCACGCGCGCTCGAGTTCACGGCGCAGCATGAGGCCGACGTCGCGATCACGCACGATCCCGGCGCCGAGCGGCGGTTCCTCAAGACGAACGGCGCCAAGCTCTACCGCCAGTTCATGTGGAACGACTTCGTCATCGTCGGTCCGCCCGACGATCCCGCAGACATCGCGCACGCCCGCAGTGCCGCCGATGCATTTCGGCGCATCCACGAAGGCCATCGCGTTTTCCTGTCGCGCGATGATCAGTCGGGGACGAACACGAAGGAGCGCGCCATCTGGCGGGCGGCACTGGTCGTACCCGAATTCAATCCAGGCTACGTCAAGATGGGCCAGCCGATGCCAGCGCTTCTTCGTTCATCGAGCGAGATGCGCGCCTACACGCTCAGCGACCGCGCCACGTTCGAGCAACTCGCCGACAACCTTCAGCTCCGCCTGCTCTTCGCCGGCGATCCCTTCCTCCGCAACACCTACGCCGTCATCCTTCCCCAACCCACAGGAAGACCCGAAGCCGCAAACGCGGAACGTTTCGTCGATTGGCTGCTGAACGGGCGCGGGCACGCGCTGTTGGAGAAGTTCGAGATCAAAGGCAAGCGCGCGTTTACGATGATATGATCAAGCTCTCACGCGAAGGCGCGAAGACGCGAAGTGTTTGAAGCTATCTTCGCGTCTTCGCGTGCATGAATCACGGGGCCATGCGCGCGATCGTCGGCCCAACCCCATGCTGCGCGGTGATCACCGCGGGCGCATCACGTACGAAGGCAACCTTGCCGTCGGCGCGACTGGCGTCGGGATTGATGATGCGCGACTGCGTGGCGGTGATCATCGACTCGAGCTCCTGCGGCGTCAGGTTCGGGTTCTCGGATAGCAGGCGGGCGGCAATGCCGGAGATGATCGGCGCCGCGAACGACGTCCCGGAGCGGAGGTTCGGCTTCGTGCCACGGTAGTGATCGACTGCCGTGATCGATGCGCTGAAGATCCCCTGCGATGGCGCCAGAATCTCCAGGCCTCCATGACACGCTCCCGGCCACCAACTGTTGTCCTCGGTCATCCCTCCGACCGTGATCAGGCCGTCGATCTCTTTCCCCAGCGTCGCCGGAAAGCGGTCGACGACGCCGGTGCGGCCGCAGCCGTTGTCGACATTGTTGCCGGCGACGACGAACAGAAAGCGCTTGCCGTTCGGGTCGGGATGGCCCATCGCGTCGACGCCATTGATCATGTCGCGGATCTTCTGCTCGACGGTGGCATACGTCACCGGATTGGCATCGTGATTCGAGTTCAGTTTCTCCAGAACCCATCCGCTGATGTTGACCACCGCCGTCCGGAACTGCGGCGTCGCCGGATCCCAGGAGTGCGAGATGATGCGGTTCAATCCCTCGAGGTACGTCCGCGTCGTCGCCAGCGCCGACTCGTTCATCACCCGGATGCTGACGATCAACGCTTCGGGCGCCACGCCGACGTTCTTGCCCGCAACCAGCGAAGCCACGCTGGTTCCATGCGACGCGCCGGGCAGTTCATTCGTATTCGAGTAACACGGCGCGAGCGATTTGTTCGTGCTCGTGCAGTGCGACGAGCCGATCGTGACGCCGCGGGTCACGTCGAAGCCGGCGATGACGCGGCTTCCATCGCCCGCTGCATTGGCAAACTCGGCGTGCGTGGCCAGGACGCCCGTGTCCATCACGTAGACAACGGTTCCGGCGCCGAGATCGTGGCGGCGATAGAGACCGTCAAGGGCGCCGTCCTGCTGATCGATCCGGTCGAGATGCCAGAGGAGATCGGGCGCCGAGGAGTCGCCGCAGCCATCGAGCTTGGCGGCGTTGTGCGTTGCGTCGAGAATGACCTCCGACTCGTGGCAGCGCGTAGACACGAGATCCTGCGCTCCGGCCGTTATGGGGTAAACGGCGAGCGCAAAAAGGAAAGCGGCGAACGGTCTTCGCAGCGGGATCACCTTATTTTTGGAACGTCTTGGACGACGCGAAATAAGATTCAGGCAAAGCGGGGAAAATGGCAAGAAAAACTTTGGGGGTTTCCGGCGGGGGTCGGGAGTCGGGGGGCGGGGGGCGGAGCGAGCGGCTGCTCTCCGCGAACTCGGAATCACCACATTCCTTAGTGGATGAGAATCAGATCCCGGCTACCGGCGAGCGGGATGAGGAGTCAACGATCGGAAACAACGAGTCCGCGCCTCCGCGCATCGCCCACTCCGACCCCCGACTCCCGACTCCCGACCCCCGCACGCCCTCCCACCCCCCACACCCCACACCCCACCCCCGAAAACTCGCTCTCCTCGCGTTCACCCTCGCCCTCATCGTGCGTCTTCTCAACGCGCCGTACATCTTCGAAAG
>DATLVW010000697.1:0-2378 GCA_035577085.1 Thermoanaerobaculia bacterium | reverse complement strand
ATGCCCACTTCCACCGAGAAGAACAACAACACTTCGGCCACCGCAGCATCGAGCGGCGCCGATCTCAATGGCAGCGCCGCCGCCGATGCCTGCCGGAAGATCCGCGCGCGCATGGCCGGCGTCGCCGCCGAATACTTCGAGCGCGTCGACGGCATCGAGCAATCGGCTGATGAGATCATTGATGAGATCGTTTTCGAAAACGGCGAGGTCTTCGATCGCCGCAATCCTGCGCAGCGCGTCCCGTTCCCGGCGCTCGTGAAGATGTGTCACCTCGAGCGCGTTTCCGTCGGCGAGCGCGGTTTCTACTCGACGCAGGGTCTCGATTGGAACGCCGACAAAGGCTGCGGCGCGCCGTTCCTCTACTTCACGCAGGGCACGGCGATCTCCGAAGTCGAGATCGACCGCTTCACGGGCATGATGCACGTGCGCCGCAGCGACCTGCTGATGGACATCGGCAAGCCGATCAATCCCGGCATCGACCGCGGCCAGATCACCGGCGCGTTCATCCAGGGCATGGGCTGGCTGACGAACGAAGAGATGCGCTACGACGCCAAGGGCAACCTGCTCTCGCACTCGCCCACGACGTACAAGATCCCCAACATCCAGGACGTTCCGCCGGTCTTCAACGTCGATTGGATCGATGCCGAAAACGCGCTGAATATCCGCTCCAGCAAAGCCACCGGCGAGCCCCCGCTCGTTCTGGCGATTTCGGTCTGGATGGCCGTGAAAAACGCGCTCTCCTACCTAACCGCCGGCGGGATCCCGAGGCTTCACGCGCCAGCGACCGGCGAAGAGATCCTGATGCGGATGACCGACTATCACCACGCCGCCCGTGGAGCCGACGCCCGCGAAGTGGCGGCACCGCAGCTGTAACTACGCAAGGAGTGCAGGCGTCTCGCCTGCGGCCGGCGGGCGTCTCGCCCGGCGGTGATGCGCGTCGATGCGAAGAACGTCCAGCGTCGCGGAAACGATGTCGACGCGACGACTTTCGCTCGATCCTTCGGAATCACTGCCGGCAAGTTGAATGAGCCGTAAAGGGTCAGCCATCTCAGTACGACACCGGCACGATTAGCACATCGATGCGAAAAACCGCCGGCATCGCGGAAACCACGCCGAGGCGAGACGCCTCGCCGCCGCAGGCGAGACGCCTGCACTCCCTTGCCGCTATGATCCGAAGGTGATTCTCCGCAGCCGCAATGTCGTTACGCCGCAGGGCATTCGTCCGGCGACGATTCATGTGAAGGGCGCGGTCATCGATCGTGTCGGCGAGTACGACGACGTTCCGGACGGCGGCAAGGTTGACGACCACGGCGAGCTGACTCTGATGCCGGGCGTCGTCGATTCGCATGTGCATGTGAACGAGCCGGGGCGGACGGAGTGGGAGGGGTTCGAGACGGCAACGCATGCGGCGGCGGCGGGCGGAGTGACGACCATCGTCGACATGCCGCTGAATTCGATTCCGCCGACCACTTCCCTGTCGGCGCTGGAGACCAAGGTTCATGCGCTCCATGGCAAATGCCGCGTCGACGTGGCTTTGTGGGGTGGCGCGGTTCCGGGAAACGCGGATCAGCTTCGGCCGATGCTCGATGCCGGTGCGCGCGGCTTCAAATGCTTCCTCGTCGACTCCGGGGTTCCTGAGTTCGGACATCTCGATGCCGTTGGTCTGGCCGAGGCGTTGAACGCACTGCGCGGAACGGGCGCGCCGCTGCTCGTCCATGCGGAGTTGCCGGAGCATCTTCACGCACACGGCGATGACGCGACCTCGTACGCGAGCTATCTCGCGTCGCGGCCGCATGAGGCCGAGGACGAGGCGATCGCGCTCGTCTACGAGTGCGTGCGCAACAGCGGAGCGAAAGCGCACATCGTGCACCTCTCGTCTGCGAATGGACTGGAGACGATCCGGCGGGCCCGCGAAGAGAACGTGCCGCTGACGGCAGAGACGACGCCGCACTATCTTTACTTCGACGCCGAGGGTGTGCCGGACGGCGCGACAGAGTTCAAATGCGCGCCGCCGATCCGGGAGCGGGCCAATCGCGATGCGCTGTGGCGCGGGATCGACGAGGGACTGTTTCTCGCCATCGTAAGCGATCACTCACCCTGCACGCCGGAGTTGAAGCGGATGAATGAAGGCGATATCGCAAAGGCCTGGGGCGGCATCGCATCGTTGCAATTTGGATTGCCTATCGTCTGGACCGAGGCGAAGCGGCGTGGCGTGAAATTCGAAACGATTGCTGAGCTGATGACGATCGGTTCCGCGATGCTGGCGGGATTGGACAAGCGCAAAGGGAAGCTCGCTGCCGGTTACGATGCGGACATCGTCGTCTTCGATCCGAAGGGGCAGTTCGTCGTGCGCACGGAGCTCGTACAGCATCGGCACA
>DATLVW010000696.1:0-12222 GCA_035577085.1 Thermoanaerobaculia bacterium | reverse complement strand
CCACGGTCCCACACCGTGTACCCCACGGTCCCACACCGTGTACCCCACGGTCCCACACCGTGTACCCCACGGTCCCACACCGTGTACCCCATGGTCACACACCATGTACCCCACGGTCCCACACCGTGTAACTTGGAGTCCCGCACCCGTGTAACCACCGGTCACGCATCGCGTAACTGTCTGTCCCCATGGTGGATCCGCGTGTCATGCATGTAGGACAGCCGGTCGCGCATGCTCTATCCAGGGCGCCAAGACACATGCGACGGCAACTCCCTCTGAGTTTCCGGCTGGCCAGCTAATAATCCCCCTTGCGATAGCAGCGTTATGGGGTTCAGACCCCGAACACGGGGGAACGGTTAGACCAGCCAGAAACAGAAGCGGTAGAATTACGCCGAAGTGGCCGACCGGACCCTGCCGCGCCTTCGCGACCTCGTCCGGCAGCATCGATATTTGGTTTCCTCCCACGCCGCCGATGAACTTGAAAATGACGAACTCGACATCCTCGACCTCGAAAGCATCGTCCTCACCGGCGAAATCATCGAGCGTCAAAGGGACCGCAAAACGGGCGAAGCAAAGTACGTCATCCGCGGCATCACGCTCGCGAACGGCATCGGCAGCGTTGTCGCGAAGTTCGACTCAGTCGGGCGCGCAGTCGTCATCACGGTCTACCTCGAGTGACCCCTGTGCGTTTTGCGGAAACGCCGAAGTATCGCTTCGCTACGTTACAAGGAGCTACGGTAGCGGCGCGACTCTCCTCGTAATCGAGAACATTCCGATGTTTTCCTGCCCGAGGTGCGGCGAGAGTTACTTCACCGCCGAAACGCTCCATGAGGTATCGCGAATCAAGGCGAAACGGCGCAGCATGGCTGCTCTACGGCCGGTTCCCGTCGCAGTCTTCCCGAAGCGCCCGATCGCGGCTGCTTAACCCGTCGTTGAAGCGGGACTCGCTTCGCTCGCCTACGCGTGCGCGAGCCGCGGCGCGGACGTCTGGCCGAATACCTCGAACCAGAACTTAGCCATGATGTTCTCGGCCAGTTGCAGCCGGTAGTCGGCGGAGCCGCGGACGTCGCTGATCGGTTTGATCTCGGCGCGGGCGATGCGGCCGGCTTGCTCGAAGTTGTCGAGCGTCGCTGTCTTGCCGGTGAGGAATGCTTCCGTGCGCGGGAGGCGAACCACGGTTGGGGCCACGCCGCCGTAGGCGACTCCGGCGCGGTCGATGTGATCGCCGGTCATCGCCAGGCGGATTGCGGCGGTGAAGGCGGAGATGTCGAGGTCTTTACGGCGGGACACTTTGTAGAGCTTGAGCTTGTCGCGGACGATACCGATGCGTACGCGCGTGATGATCTCGTCGGGTTGGAGATCGAACTTGCGGTATCCGAGGTAAAAGCGGTCGATGGGGACGGAGCGGGTGCCGCCGTTCATCTCCAACATGGCGCCGGCGACGAAGAGGTAGGGCAACGTGTCGCCGATCGGAGAGCCGTTGGCGATGTTGCCGACCAGCGTTCCCGCGTTCTTGATCTGCGGCGAGCCGAAGATGGCCATGATGCCGGCCAGCTCAGGGATGCGATCGGCGATGAACGTTTCAAAGTCGGCCAGCGTCGTGTTCGCACCAACGACGATCGTGCCGTCGTCTTCGTGAAGCTCGCTGAGTGAATCGATCTTCGCCAACGACAGCATCGCGGGCGCCGCGTAGTTGCGCTTGTTTACCCAAACGCCGACGTCGGTTCCGCCCTGCACGATGGTGCAGCCGGGATGCTCGCGTTTGAACGCGATCGCCTCATCGAGCGTCGCAGGCGCGCAGAAGGTGCCGACTTGCACGGAGTCGTTCGCATCCGGCAGCGACGGATAACGATCGCGCATCTTCGCCGCCGGCGCGCCGTCCACGGCCAGCGCCGCTTTGATGATCGGTTCGTAGCCGGTGCAGCGGCAGAGATTTCCGGTCAGTCCGTCGCGAACCTGTTTCTCGTTCACCCGATCGCAGGTCTCGAACATGCCGGCCATCGCCACGACGAAGCCGGGCGTGCAGTAGCCGCATTGGGCGCCGTGACATTGCACCATCGCTTCCTGCACGGGATGCAGCGATTTCTCCTCGCGCAAACCTTCGACGGTCACGATCGACGAGCCATCGAGCTGCGCAAGATTCAAGATGCACGAGTTGACCGCGCGGTAGTCGTCATTGGCGCTGCGCCGCGTGAGCACGGTACAGGCGCCGCAGTCGCCTTCTTCGCAGACGATCTTCGTGCCGGTGGCGGCGACATCCTGGCGCAGATAGTTCGCCAGTGTCTCGAATGCGGCGTCGCCATCGATGCGATGCGGTTTGCCGTTGATGTGGATGAGGATGTGGTCGCGCATGATTTCTGGAAAACGGTTCACGCGGAGACGCGGAGGTGCGGAGAAACCCTTCGCGTCTCTGCGTCTCCGCGTGAAAAGGTTTTAGCGGACGAAGATCTACAGCCGCACGATCCCGCTGTACGTCTCCGGCCGGCGGTCGCGATAGAACTGCCACGTGTTCCGCACTTCGCGGATCTTGTCCATGTCGAGATCGGCGGTGACGAGGGCGTCGGCGTCGCGTGGGCCGACCGCGAGCATCTGGCCGCGCGGATCGCAGAAGTAGCTCTGTCCGTAGAATTCGCCGATGTTCCACGGTGCTTCGTAGCCGACGCGGTTGATGGCGCCGATGAAGTAGCCGTTGGCGACGGCGTGCGCCGGCTGCTCGAGCTTCCAGAGATATTCGGAGAGCCCGGCGACGGTGGCCGAGGGATTCATCACGATCTCGGCGCCAGCCAGCCCGAGCTCGCGCGCACCTTCGGGGAAGTGGCGGTCGTAGCAGATGTAGACACCGACCTTCGCGTAGGCGGTCTCGAAGACCGGGTATCCGAGGTTGCCCGGACGGAAGTAGAACTTCTCCCAGAAACCGGGCGCGACGTGCGGGATGTGGTTCTTGCGGTACTTGCCGAGGTACTTGCCATCGGCGTCGATGACAGCGGCGGTGTTGTAGTACACGCCGGTCTCTTCCTCTTCGTACAGAGGGACGACGATGACCATGTTGTACTTCTTCGCGTACTCCTGCATGAGCTTCGTGGTCGGCCCGTCGGGGATTTTCTCGACGGAGTCGTACCAACGCGTGCTCTGTTCGGCGCAGAAGTAGGGACCGGTAAAGATCTCCTGCATGCAGAGGATCTGCACGCCTTCGGCTCCGGCCTGGTCGATGTACTTGAGTGTGCGCTCGGTCTGGGCCTCGCGAATTCTGTCGAGCGATTCGCTGGTATCGCAGGCAAGAGACGTCTGAATCAAACCACCTTTGACGATTCGGGACATGTTCGTTTTCTCCGATTTTGGTCCGCGCATTATAGTCGGCACGGGCGACGGCGTTGGTTGCCTCCGGGTCGGCACGGCCGACGGCGGTAGTTGCCTCCGGGTCGGCACGGCCGACGGCGCTGATTGCCTCCGGCTTAGGCGACCTGTGGGAGCGATTATCTGTTTGGGCGATCGCTCGGGGGCGACGATGATCGTGGGTTGTTTTGGTTCGGGCGGTGGCGGCGGCTCAGGGGCTGGCTGAGGCTCAGGCTCGATGATCGGAAGTGGCTCGGGGTCGGCGTCGGGGAGCGGCTCGGGATCGGTGACGGGCGGCAAATCAGGGACCGTGGGCGGTTGCGGCTCAGGATCGGACATCGCCAATGCCCGTGGTGCGACGTCCGATCGTAGAGCAGGCGTCCCTGCCTGCTCCCGCCGGGCGTCCCTGCCCGGCGGTGTGTTGGTGCGAAACGCGGGGTTAGGAGCCGCCGTCCCTGGTTCGATCGGCGCGGAAGGAAGTTCAAGCGCTTGCGACACGACTCCCGCATGATTCCCTCCCATTTCGATCGCTACCGATGGGACTTGTGCCAGCTCGGACGTTTCTCGCGTCTGGTCCGAATTCGCAACCACCGCCGGGCGGGGACGCCCGTCGGGAGCAGGCAAGGACGCCTGCTTCACGTCGCGCTCTGCTGTTTGCAGCGGTTCGGGCGCTCGTTGAGGCTCGATGATCGGGAGTGGCTCCGGGTCGGTGTCGGGTTGAGGCTCGGGATCGGTGACGGGCGGCAAATCAGGGACCGTGGGCGGTTGCGGCTCAGGATCGGACATCGCCAATGCCCATGGTGCGACGTCCGATCGTAGAGCAGGCGTCCCTGCCTGCTCCCGCCGGGCGTCCCTGCCCGGCGGTGTGTTGGTGCGAAACGCGGGATAAGGAGCCTGTTCCGCAGTCGCTGGGTCGATCGGTGTGGAAGGAAGTTCAAGCGCATGATTCGCTCCCATTTCGATCGCTACTGATGGGACTTGTGCCAGCTCGGACGTTTCTGTCGTCTGGTCCGGACTCGCAACCACCGCCGGGCAGGGACGCCCGGCGGGAGCAGGCAAGGACGCCTGCTCTACGTGGCGCTCCGCTGATTGCAGCGGTTCGGGCGTTGGTTGAGGCTCGATGATTGGGAGTGGCTCCGGGTCGGCGTCGGGTAGCGGCTCGGTATCGGAAACTGGCGGCAAATCGGGGATGGTGGTGGGGTATGGCTCAGGATCGGGCATCGCCAATGCCTGCGGTGCGAAGTTCGGATTCGTAACCACCGCCGGGCGGGGACGCCCGGCGGCCGCAGGCGAAGACGCCTGCACTCCTTTTTTTCGCTTGAGGGTGGCGCCGGCCACGATTGCGGCTACTGCGGCGCCGCCGAGGATGAGTAGTGTGATCATGCGGGGGCGGGAGTTGCTTCCACGATATCGCGCGGCGGCATGACCTTCATCAGGATGAGGTGCGTCAACGCGGCGACACCGAAGCCGACGAACCAGGCGTAGTCGTAGACAGGGCGCAGGGCGGGGACGACGAGGCCGATCCATGCTGCGGTGCAGCCGAGGAGGGTGGCGATGACGGCGCGCCAGTTCCAGCCGGCGGCGTAGCGGTATGTGCCTTCGGTGCGATAGAGATCGCCGAGGACGAGATGCTTCTTTCGCACGATCCAGTAGTCGACGATCATCACGCCGCCGATCGATCCGAGGCCGCCGGAGTAGCCGAGGAGCCAGGTGAAGATGTAGCCGGAGGGATCAGCGAGAAGACGCCACGGCTGCATGGCAATCGCGAGCAGACCGGTGATCAGGCCGCCGGTGCGGAAGGAGATCCACTTCGGGAAGGCGTTGGCGAAGTCATTCGCAGGGGAGACGACGTTCGCGGCGATGTTGACTGACAGCGTCGCGATGACGACGGTGAACATCGAGATCGCGACCACGAGCGGCTGTTTGAACTGCGCGACGAGCTTGAGCGGATCCCAAAGCTCGTTGATACCCATCGTCGGATAGATGACGACCGCCGCGGAGGTGATGATGACGCCCATCGCCGCGAAGACGGTCATCGTCGTCGGCAGGGCGACGGTCTGGCCGATGGCCTGCTCGCGCTGGCTGCGTCCGAAACGGGTGAAGTCGGGCATGTTCAGCGACAATGTGGCCCAGAAGCCGATCATCGCGGTGAGCGATGGGATGAAGATCGGCCGGAACTGCGCCCACGTCTCGAATTTGCCTTTCTCGTGTAGCAGATAGCCGAGTCCGTGCGCGCGCCAGACGGCCCAGCCGAGGAGGAGCGCGGTCATCACGAGAACGAATGGCGCAGCCCAGTTCTCGAAGCGGCGCAGCAGGTCCATGCCGCGGTAGATGATCAGGATGTTCAGCGCCCAGAAGAGAAGAAACGAGATCCACTCCGTGGTGGGATGTCCCGCGAACTTGCCGAGCAGCGATGGCCACGCGGGAAGGATCGAGGTGAAGAACGTGTGCAGAGCCTCGCCGCCGATCCATGCCTGAATTCCGAACCAGCCGCAGGCGACGATGGCGCGCATGAGCGCCGGAAGGTTCGAGCCGATCGTGCCGTAGCTGGCGCGCGCGAAGACGGGGAAAGGGATGCCGTACTTGGTGCCGGCGTGCGAGTTGAGCAGGATCGGGATGAGCACGATCGTGTTGCCGACCAGGATCGTGAGCAGCGCCTGCCACCAGTTCATCCCCGCGCCGATGAGGCCCGACGACATCATGTAGGTCGGGATGCAGTGCTCCATGGCGATCCAGAGCGCGGCGTAGTTGTACGTAGTCCAGTTCCGCTGCGAGACCGGCACGGGCGCGAGATCGTGGTTGTAGAGCGCGCTGGTGCGAATGCCTTCGTCTGAGCGAAGCTCGACACGTCCGTCTTCGTGTTGAATGACTGCGTCAGTCATCGATCGCCTCCCGTGCGGTTTCCCAAAGTGAGGGGAAGGGCGACATTCTGCCATACGGGGTTGTGGGGAGTGGGGTGCGGCGAGTGGTAGACGCGGCGAGGCATCCGGACGCGGGTTCGGTGCGTATCATTTGTCATGCGAAAGCTCTTGATTGCATCCGCTCTCGTTCTGTTTGCCGTCGCGTCCATCGCCGCTGATGTGAAAACGGGAGGCGCGAAGATGATCGAGGTCGACGGGAAATACCACGTCTGGACCGACCGCGTCGGGCATGGTCCGGTGAAGATGCTGACGCTGCACGGCGGGCCGGGCTTTCCGCACGACTACTTCGAGTGCTTCGAGGATTTCCTGCCGCAGCACGGGATCCAGTTTTTCTACTACGACCAGCTTGGCGTCGGAAACTCCGATGTGCCCGACGATGTCTCGCTGTGGACGATTCCGCGCTACCGCTCTGAAGTCGAGCAGGTTCGCAAAGGCCTCGGGCTCGATCACTTCATCCTCTACGGTCACTCATGGGGCGGCATGCTGGCCATCGAGTACGCGCTCGAGCATCAGGATCACCTGAAAGCGCTGATCATTTCAGACATGACCGCCGGCATCCCGGCGTACGAGAAATACGCGGCGACGCTATTGGCCGAGCTGTCGCCGGAGGATCAAAAGACACTGGCGAAGTTCGCCGCCGCGGGGAACTACGACGCGCCCGAGTACCAGGAAATCATGATGGGGAAGGTGTACGCTCAGCACCTGATCCGCCTTGATCCCTGGCCCGAGCCGGTAGCGCGCGCGTTCCGGAAGTTCAATCAGAAGATCTACAACGAGATGCAGGGGCCGAACGAGTTCGTCATCAGCGGCAACTTCAAGAGTTGGGATCGATGGGCTGATCTGCCGAAGATCAAGGTTCCGACGCTGATCATCGCCGGCCGTCACGGCACGATGAGCCCGGACGACATCCGCCGCATGGGCAAGCTCATCCCGCACTCGCGCGTCGTGATCACCGAGGGGAGCCACCTGGAGATGTACGACGACCAGGATCGGTATTTCCGCGAGGTGGTGAAGTTCATCAAGGATGTGGAGGCGGGGAAGATGAAGTGAGGGCGGCTTCGGCTGCCGCTATCATCGCTTCGTGAAGTTTCCCAGGCACGCCGCTGCGGCGGTTGTCTTCGTGGTCCTCGCCGTCTTCATGACGTGGCCGCTGCTGCCGAATCTCAATCGGGCCGTCGCCTATCCGGGCGATCCCTACATCAACACATGGATCCTCGACTGGGACTATCACGCCACGTTTCATCAGCCCGTGCGGTTGTTCCAGGCGAACATCTTCTATCCCGCGAAGTACTCGCTTGCCTTCAGCGAAAACCTCTACGGCATCGCGATCATTCTTTTTCCGCTACGCATCGTCGGCGTATCGCCGCTGACCGCGTACAACGTGGCCATGTTGCTGGGGTTCGCGATGTGCGGATTCTTTGCTTACCTCCTTGCGAGAGAAGTCACCGGAAGCACCGTTGGAGCAATTGCGGCGGGGATCTTCTATGCATTCGTTCCTTTTCGCTTCACGCACTCGTCGCACGTGCAATATGTCTGGGCGGGAACGTTGCCGCTGCTGCTCTATGCGCTGATCCGTTACGCGCGGGTGCCCGACTGGCGCCACGCCATCGGCTTCGGGGCCGCCTTCTTGTGGAACGGGCTGTCGAACGTTCACTTCTTCTTTTTCGGCAGCATCGCCATTGTGATGACGATCGCGTTATTGCGGCCGCCGCTCCGGCGCATTGCCGTCACGCTGACTGTGGCTCTATTGCTGCTCGCGCCGTTTCTCTACCCGTATCACGAGGCGTCGAAGCTTTATGGGATGGAGCGCTCATGGGATGAGACATTGAGTTACTCCGCGCAGCCGGCAGATTGGCTGGTCGACAACTTTGCGCATCGTCCGTATCCGACGCATAGTGACCCGACCGTCAACCCGGAACGATGGCTCTTTCCGGGTGCGCTGGCGCTTTGCCTTGCACTCATCGCGATCGCCTCGCGACAATGGCAATCACTGTCTCTGGGATGGAGCTGGGTCCTTCTCGGATTTATCGGCTCCCTCGGACTGCACACGCCCTTCTACAGGTTGCTCTTCAAGTACGTGCCGGGATTTCACGCCATTCGTGCGCCGGCGCGCTGGGCGGTGATCACACACGTCGGGCTTGCGCTTCTCGTCGCGGTCGCTGTCGGGTGGATCGCAAAACGTGCGGTGTGGGTCGGCGTCGTTGCATCGATTGCATTCATCGCCGAACTGCACGGCCCGATTCGCTGGTATATGGCGCCGACCGTCGAGCGTCCCGTCGATCGCTGGGTGGCGACGGCTCGTCCGCACGCCATTGCCGAATTGCCGATGTCCGATCAGAACGACGAGTACGGAGTCCTGCTCAACGCCACCGTGCATCACCGGTCGATCGTCAACGGCGTCTCCGGCTTCGCGCCGCCCGAGTACGTGAAGCTCGCCTCGCTCGCGCAATCGTGGTCGGATGATCTGGTACCGGAGCTGGCGCGCATCGGCGTCACGCACGTGATCGTGCGAGGGGTTGGCCTCGATACGGCTGGACGCGCCTGGCTGGGCCATATGGTCGACCGCGGTCTCCTCGGCGTCGTGCGGCGTTTCGACGATGGCGCATGGGGCGACTGGGTCTTTCGTGTCGGGGTGCGTGGCGACTCGCCGGAGCTGCGGTCGATGCTGGGCGGCCACGTGACGTACAACGAGTCGACGTTCGGCGCCCTCGTTCAGCCCTCCGGCCACGAGCCGCTCAAAGGACGGGTGACGTTTTCCGGCGTCGCGCTCTCGCCGTTCGGAGTGCGCGAGGTGAATCTTCTCTTCGACAACGGGAGGGCCCGGTTCCCGGCGACGCTCGTTGCTGATCCCGCCACCAGCCGCTGGTATCGCTTTTATGACGCGACTACGAAACCGTCATTTGCGCGAACGTTCGAGGCGAGGCCGGCAAATGTGCGGCTCCTGACTGACGTGCAGGTGGAGATCGTCGACGGCCGCGGCGAGCGCACCCTGCTCGATGATCGCTGGATTGACTGGAATTGATTCAACCACAGAGACACAGAGAGCACAGAGCATTTCTCTGTGTCCTCTGTGTCTCTGTGGTAAGTGCCTTTAGTAATAACGTTTCACCAGCACAACAAACGCATCGATATTGATCGCCACCGCGGTCAGCGCATAAACACCGAGAGCCGCAAAACCAACTCTCTTATTGCGCACAATGGACACAATCGGCAGCAAAATGAGTACCGCCAATGGCAGAAAGTAGCGTCCCTGAATGCCATCGACGTACTCCCCGCCAGGTGGCGTCCAGGCGATGAATTGCGAGAGACTCACCGCGAAGAAAAGCAAGCACGTGAGTAGCAGCGCGAAGAGCCGCGCGGCCGGCGTGATCGCAAAGGACCTCGTCATCGCCACAGCAAGAAGCAGATAGAACACGGCCACAGTCAGGAAACTGGACAACGGGACATCGACCCATCCGAGGCGGCCGACGAACTGGTCGCGGTAACCGGCGAACTGAGCGACGAAGTCTTTCGCAACGACACTCGCGACGTGGATGGGGTGCGCAGCGATTGTCTGCAATTGCACCTTCGGATTCGCTTCCGGCCGGAGAGGATGGTATTGCCGCGACACCATTGCCGCCGACAACGCCAACCCGATCGCGAGGGACACAAAGAGCGAGATCACCTGCCGTAGCCTGTTTGGAGCCTTCGTGTGACCGCTAGCGCGTGGCGCGAGCGCCAGCAACGCGAGCGGCGCGTACAGCATCTTGCACAACGCCAATGCTGCGGCAGCTAGGCAGAGCCTCACCCACCGCCGCGCATTCATCGTGTCACCCGACCGTACGCGCCAGGCTACGGCGGTCGTATAAAGCGCAAGGCTGATTGTTACGGCGTCTGCGGAGAACGACCCGAACATGTAGAGCGTCATCGGCAGCAACGCGATTGCGGCGATGATCGCGGCAAGCTCGACGCATTCAAGCATTGCCGCGGCGATCAGTAGTACGCAGGCCGTTGCCGTTGCGATCCGGCCGGCATAAAACGCGATGAGCGGTCTCACATGCAGTACGTCGGCTACCGCACTCGCGAGAGTGCCGGGCAGGTACGGAACCGGCGTATAGAGCGCGGGAAACGAGCGGAAGACCGGCTCGGGTTGATACGGCAACTCGTTGGCTGCGCGCAACCGCGCCATTCCGATTTTGTTCTCAGGCTTGCCGGCGGTCTCGACCCACGTCAGGTAAACGAAATCGCGTGCGCTCCTCGGGACGAACGTGCCCATCCGATCGTTCTGCATCACGTGAAAGACGTTGCCGTGAGCGAGCGAAACGGCGTGCCAGTAGTGCGCGACCTCGTCCGGCACCTGAAAGGGCGGCGTGATGACCGCGTAACCGACTGCGAAGAGCCAGATCGCCAGACAAGTCCAGACGACGGCCCGCCGATCGTTCCTCATTGAGCCCATCTTACCCGGCGTACAGTTGCTCACGTAGAGCAAGCCTTACAATCGAGGCGTGGT
Source organism: Thermoanaerobaculia bacterium (assembly GCA_035577085.1). Classification (GTDB taxonomy): domain Bacteria; phylum Acidobacteriota; class Thermoanaerobaculia; order Gp7-AA8; family Gp7-AA8; genus JADGNZ01. Next base: position 1,479 of record DATLVW010000696.1, on the reverse strand, counting down.
CGCCATCGTCACCGGAGCCTCGAGCGGGCTCGGACTCGAAATCGCACAGCAGTTGCGCGCACGCGGCACGCTGGTCGTCGGCGTTTCGCGGCGAGCGAGTGCTGACGTGGCCGGCGATGCCTCGAAGCGCGAGACTGCCTTGCGCGCCATAGAAGCAGCCGAGCGCCTCGGCACCATCGATCTCCTTGTCAACTGCGCAGGCCTCGGCATCTTTGGTCCGACCGGCTCGTATGACGAATCCTCCATCACCGCGGTCATCAACTCGAACCTCATCGCCACTATTAACTTCTGCGAGTTGCTCTTTCCGCGTTTCAAAGAGCACGGCGGTACGATCGTCAACACTCTTTCGACGGCGGCTCTCATCGGCAAACCAAACGAGAGCGTCTACTGCGCCGCAAAGTGGGGCGCGCGCGGTTACGGCGAATCGCTGAAAGCCGAGGCGAAAGGAACGAAGGCGCGGATCATCGCGGTGGCGCCTGGCGGGATGAATTCGCCATTCTGGAGTGAGCCGCGCAATGGCTTCATGGACCCCGCGGATGTCGCAGCCACGATCATCGATGCCATCAATCGTCCGGTCGACATCAGCGAAATCGTCATCACGCGGCGATGATTGGGCGTTAAGATTCGCGGCGGAGGTCAGTCCATGCGCCGATCCGTCCGTTTCCTCTTTGTGCTTGCTGTCGTCGTGGGTATGGGGCCGTCGGTTGCACAGCCAATCCCGCCACCACTCCAGAAGCCCTTTACCGTCAGATCGCTGTGGCCGCAGCTCAAGGCGGGCAACGACTTGTTCGCGAGTGGCGTGCTTCGTTACACCGAGCTCAATGGCATACGCCGCAGGACGGCGAGCGGACAGAATCCGCCGATCACCGTGCTTGCGTGCTCGGACAGCCGCGTGCCGCCCGAACTGGTCTTCGGACGTGGCCTCGACGATCTTTTCGTCGTTCGCACTGCCGGCAATGTCGCCGACACCTTCGGAATCGCCAGCATCGAATACGGCGTCGCGCATCACTGGTCGAAAGTCATCATCGTCCTGGCTCATGACCGATGCGGGGCAGTCACAGAGGCGCTGAAGACGGTGGAACCGGACACACCCAGTCTGATCGAGCTCGTGCACCGCATCCGTGATGGGATCAAAGGCGCCGACCTCGGCACGAAGAAGCGCGACATGGTCCGCCCCGCGGTGATCGCGAACGCCAAGGCCTCAGCGCATTACCTCGTTGACCACAGCGAGGTGATCAAGAACGCCGTGGACAAGAAAGAAGTGGAGATCGTCGTCGCGTACTACGGGTTTTCGGACGGGAAGGTCGTGAGGCTCGAGACGATTCGGTGAGCGATGAGGGAGATCGCCGAACCCGCGGATCAGCTCGTGATTGAGCTCGAGGATGTGATCGAAAAGCTTCGGCAGCGTGCGTCCAGCACACGGCCGCAGCTTGGATGAAGAGGTTCGCGAAATCATTCGCAACGCGGTCAAGAACGAGG
>DATLVW010000695.1:0-3211 GCA_035577085.1 Thermoanaerobaculia bacterium | reverse complement strand
AATGAAGATCGACGTAATCTTCCGTTGTTCCATCATCTCCAGCGCCGCGGACGCCAGCTCCTTCCCTTCGATCGTCACAGGATCGGGCTTCATGCAGTCGGCGGCGGTCTTTTTCAGTACATCGGTGTCGCGCTGCAAAAGGCGGCGAAGATCTCCGTCCGAGATCACTCCGGCGAGGACTCCCTGATCGTCGACGACCGCGGTAATGCCGAAGCCTTTGTCGGACATCTCGTAGATGACGTCGTGCATCGGCGTGTCCAGCAGGACGGAGGGCACCTGTTTGCCTGCGTGCATCAGATCGCTGACGCGCAGGAAACGCTTGCCGAGTTTGCCGCCGGGATGGAGGAATGCGAAGTCCTCTTCCTTGAACCCCTTGCGCAGCAGCAAGGCCATGGCCAATGCGTCGCCGAGAGCGAGCGTTGCGGTGGTCGACGCTGTCGGCGCGAGGCCGAGGGGACATGCCTCTTTCGATATGGCCGCGGAGAGGTGGAAGTCGGCGGTGCGCGCCAGCGATGACTGCGGGTTTCCGGTGATGGCCACGATCTCCGCACCGATGCGCTTGATGCTCGGAAGGAGCCGTACCAGCTCCTCGGTTTCGCCAGAGTTGGAGATCGCCAGGACGACGTCCCCTCTCACGATCATCCCGAGGTCGCCATGAATGGCCTCGGCAGGATGAAGGAAGAACGAGGGCGTTCCCGTCGACGCCAGCGTGGCGCTGATCTTCTTGCAGATGATCCCCGACTTGCCGAGTCCCATCGACACGACCCGGCCGCTGGTGGCGTTGATGGTTTCGACGACATCGACGAAGGTCTGATCGAGATGGTCGATCAGCCCGAGGATTGCCGCCGATTCGACTTCCAGCACGCGCCGCGCCTCGGCGAGGGCAGGGTGAAGGTTGGAATCGCGAATTGCCGCAGTCTTCGGAGGTTTGGACATCCCCCGAGATGGTATGCGAAAAGGAGTGCGGTCGTCTCGACCGCGGCAGCGAGGCGTCTCGCCTCGGTGTGTCGCGGGGCTTTCGCAAGGATGCGATGTCTTGCGTTAGGGACACACACTGGCAAATGCGACGCTTTGCGTAATGCCACCGTCAGGCGAGACGCCTTCCGGCCGCGGTCGAGACGACCGCACTCCTATCGTGATGCGAGTTCTTGCGGGAGTAACAACGCGAGCAATGTTTCGCACACGGGCGTCGCTACTCCCGCCGCGAGTCCGAGGCGGACGACGGCGCCGAGTTGGGCATCGAGCTCGGAGCGGCGGCCTTCCATCAAGTCTCGTTGCAGGGACGAGGTAGCGTCCGGAGGGAGGCCGTCGAAACGAGCCAGCGTCCGATCGACCGCGGCTTCGCCGCCGAGGTCGACGCCGTGGGCCATGGCGACACTGACGATCTCGCGGATGGCGCTGGCGGCGAGCGCGCGCGTCTCTAGCATCGAACGCCAGATGCCGACCGGCACTCTGGTCGCGGCACCGATGCCACTCATCGGCGCGATGAAGACGAACTTCGACCAGAGCGCGTGATGAATGTCCGGCGGGATGTCTGCCTGCACACCGGCGTGGAGGCAGGCGTCGCGGAGACGTTCCGCACGCTTGCTGGTCCGGTTATCAAGCTCGCCGAACATCACGAAAGGCTCCGCACCAACGTGGCGTATGTGGCCCGGCGCGGCGATGAAGCTGACGATGCCGCACAAGCCGCCGAGCACGTGCTCGCGGCCGACCACATTGGCCAGTTGATCGGACGCGTCGATGCCGTTCTCCAGCGGGACAACGATCGTATCGGCGCCGATCATAGGATGGATCGCCTCCGCCGCTGCCGGCACCTGAAACGTCTTGACGGTGACGAAGATCGCGTCAACCGGACCAACCGTCGCGGGATCGTCCGTGGCGTTCGGATGTTCGATGACGAAGTCGCCCTTGATGCTATCGACGCGGAGTCCCGTCGTGCGCAAGGCTTCGAGTGTCGCGCCGCGAGCGATGAAAACCACATCCTCGCCGCCCTGAGCGAGTTTGCCTCCGAAGTAGCCGCCTACGCCGCCGGCGCCAACAATTGCGATTCGCATGATCAGACCAACTTGAAAATCTCGCGGTGGCCGCCTTCGACGAGATCCATGTAGCCAGCCATCGCTTCGCGAACGTCGGCGCGCTTGGAGTAATCGGCCATGTGATGTTCGAAGTCGGCGAGAGAGGCGAATTCGGCTTCGAGCACGACGGTCCAGTAGCTGGCTACGGCATCGACCATGACACGGCAGTTGCTGAAGCGGTCCTCGCTTTCCATCGACGGAATGGTCCGCTTGAATCTGGCGGCAAGCTCGCCGGCTTTCCCCGGTTTGCATCGAAAAACATCGCGAACGAGATACATACGTTTGCCTCCTGCGTCGGGCCGTGCGCATTCTATGGTTTCGTGTAAAATCCCGCACCTTCGCGGGGACGCGTGCGGTCTTCGCGGCGCAGTTCTTGCGTCGAAACAGCATCACAATCTGATCCGTCGAGAGGACGACTCATGACCGATATCCTGACGCTTCCCGTAGAGCCGAAGTCTGTTGTGTCGAATCCGTCGCCCGATGAGCTTCGGCGCTACACGGAAGAGATGCCGAACTGCCGGAAGACCGAGTTCGATAACGTCAATGTAGCCACCCGCGTGGTGTCGCGCTCGAAGGGCTCGACATTCGTGGCCACCGACACTCCGGAGAATCACTCCGATCAGACGATCAGCCGCGCGGAGTACGACCGCATGGCGAAGCTCCAGAACGACTACATCCGGACGCGCGAGATGCTCGTGGTCGACGGATTCATCGGCAACGATCCGGCGTTTCGGGTGCCGGCGCGGCTGATCATCGAGAAGGCCAATGCAAACATCGCCGCAATGCAGCAGCACCTTTACTATCCCGCCACGCCGGCGGAGCTCGACAGTTTCGAGCCTGTCGTGACGGTGATCTACACACCGAATCTGAAGGCCGAGGGATATCCGGAGGAGAGGCTCATCGCCGTCGACCTCGATCACTACATCACCCGCGTCTTCAACTCCGACTACTTCGGGGAGTCGAAGAAGGGCGGACTGCGGATGTGGAACAAGATCGTCTACGAGCGCGGCGGTTTGGCCCTGCACGCGGGATGCAAAGTCATTCCGGTCGACGGCGAGAACAAAGTGGGTCTCATCGTCGGATTGTCGGGCACCGGTAAGACGACGACGACGTTCACGAAGCAGAACAATTCGCAG
>DATLVW010000694.1:0-4501 GCA_035577085.1 Thermoanaerobaculia bacterium | reverse complement strand
GCGAGGATCTTGTCTCGCTCGACGAGGCCGAAAAGCGGCACATCATCACAGTCCTCCGTGCCACGGGCGGGAATCAGACGCAGGCCGCATACATTCTTGGCATCGAGCGCAAGACCCTTGCGCGCATGATGAAGCGACTCGATATTTCGCTCGAACCCTGATGAGGCCCTCATGAAGACACTCCTGGCAGCTCTGGCAATGCTCACCGCGACAGCGGCGACAACGCCGTCGAGTCCCGTTGCCTCGCCGATTCCGTATCGATTCGATGAGGTCAAGCGAAACGTCGTGCTGAAAACAGCGACGCGGGAGACGCAGGCAACGAAAGGCACGCAGGCGCAGAGCGGCGACCACGTTCACACCGGCCTCTTTTCCTACGCCCTGATTGCCGCGGAACCGCACCGCGCGAAGTTCGAGATCTTCAGCGTCACCGACGTTCAGCTCGCCGGCGGCGCGCCCGGCGTGATCCTCTCACTCGAGCGCGGCCGCGTCCACGCGATGTTCGACAAGATCCTCGGCAGCGAGCCGCGCCTCGTGCAGACGCCCGGCGCTCTTCTGGCGGTGCGCGGCACGCAGTACAACATCGAAGTCGACGGCGCCGGCAAGACGATGCTCGACGTGTTCGAAGGCACCGTCGAGATCCGCTCACCGTTTCGCAACGAGCCCTACCTGGTCCACGCCGGCGAGAGCTCGAGCTTCACGCGCCACGAGCCGCCGCCCGATCATCCGACCCGAACCCCCGACAGCCGCCGTCCAGACGCCCAAAACCACCCTGACGGCCACGGCGACGATCACGGACATCCAGGCAACGAGCCGGGCTCCCGCGGCGCGCAACCACCACCGCCAACGCCGCAGCCCCGCCCGCCCTCGCCACCACCGGGCGGCCATCATTGATCGTCGCAGAATTTCGCGCGAAGCGCTTTGGAGTGCGGTGGCGCAGCCACCGCTTTGAATGGCGTGCCGGGTGCCCATCCCAAGCTTTAAAGCGGTAGCTGGCGCTACCGCAGTCCAAAGCGCTTCGCGCGAAAACTGGGTTTTTCTGCCGCTCGTTTGCGTCCTCCCACCCCCAATCCTGGGTCGTTCTGACCCTCCAAATGCCGCTTCTACCCTGTGTGGACGTGGCATTTCGCTTGGACTTGTCTCCCGCCCAAAGGAGACGTACCCATGAAGAAAACAATCACCGTAGTTCTTGCACTGATGATGGCGGCGACGCTTGCCGTCGCGAATGACCACGGCGCTCCGCCGGCTGGTCCTGGTGGACCCGGTGGACCGGGACATGGTGTCGAAGGTGACGGACATCTGAGCATCGCCGCCGACGGCACGGTCGTCGTTGTCCGCGCGGCGGCCAGCAGCACGACATCCACCCCGGTGGCCGAAGTCATCGCCATCCGCGGCGGCGCAATCGCCTGGAGCGCGACGCTGCCGTCGCCGCACGCCGACGTCCAGATCTCCGGATCGCAGGTCATCGAAGTGACCGACACGACCGCGTCCGGTGCATCGTCGCCGACGACCACACTCACGGCGCTGGCACTCTCGAACGGCGCGCAGGCCTGGACGCTCAACATCACCGGCCGCGTCGTCGATCTCAATCCGTACAGCGGCGGCACGTACGCCGTCGTCATCATTCCGGCTGCGACCACGGGTGGGACTCCTACCCGGAATCTCGTGGCGATCAGTCCAACAGGCACGGTCACGTCGACCGTCGCTTTCTGATCGTTTTACCCTCCTCGACCGAGGGCGGCGGCGCGTGGCCGCCGCCCGTTGGTCCGGAATCAAAGGAGCCAATCATGCCGCGCCCACCCTCGTATCCACTTCCGCTCGTCGCCGGATCGAAGCGTCCTTCGCGCCTCCGCTGCGAGCTCTGTTTTCACATCGGCGCTGCCGTTCGCGTCGGCGCCCGACTCCTCTGCGGCGCCTGCTTCCACGATGTCGCGCTGAGCGAGGAGGCGGCGAGAGGCGAGAGAGGTGCCGTCTCGGCTTCATTACGGTCGACTGACGCCTTTCACGCAGTTGCGGACGGCTTTGATGCGGTCGAATGACCCTTTTCGTGACGTTGCGGACCGCTTTAAAGAGGTCGACTGGCCCCTTTAAAGAGGTTGCGGACGCCTTTAAAGGAGTAGATTGACCTCTTTCACGCGGTCGCGGACCACGACGTTGACGTCGGCCGGCCACTTACTTCAATGGGTTGCCGGTTCGATGGAGTGCGGGCGTCTTCGTCCGCGGCACTCGGGCGTCCCGCCCGAGTGTTTCGGCGACTGGAATACGATCTCTTCGCGTGATTGTGCTCCTGCTCCTCGGCATCGTCCTCCCGGTCGTCCTCCTCGTCGCTAGCGTGCGGCGATGGATCGCGCCGGTGCCTTGGACGATCGCCCTGCTGTTGATGATGCTCACCCTCGTGTTTCTCAACGGCGCCGTGTTCAGCAGCAGGCTTCCGGTGCCGGTCGATGAGGTCGCGCGCGGCTATCCGTGGCGCGGTCTGTTCGGCGACGTCGTTGCCGCCAATCCGCTGACCAATGACACGGTGAAGTTGTTCCTGCCGTGGATGCAGGTCGCGCGCGAAGAATTGGCCCACGGCCGCGCGCCGCTCTGGAACCGCTACTCATTCGCCGGCTATCCGCTTCTGGCAAACGGCGAGTCCGCGCCCTTCTCGCCGCTATTTCTGGCGACGCTGATCGTGCCGCTGCCGAAGCAGATCGTGGCCATGGCCGCGATGAAGATCTTCGCCGCGCTCCTCTTCACCTATCTGTTCCTCAAACGGGAGAAAGCGAGCGACGCCGCGGCAGTGTTTGGCGCCATCGTCTTCGGCTTCTCGACCGTAATGACTGTCTTCCTCTATTACTCGACCGCCTCGGTCGTCGCCTTTCTGCCTGCGGCAGCCTTCGCGCTGCTGCACGCGATCGACCGGCAGACGAAAGCCAGCATCGTCCTCGTAGCGCTCGTCATCGCCACGCTGCTGGCGAACGGCCATCCCGAAAGCGTTCTGCACATCGCTGTCGGTTGCGGCGGGATTCTCTTGATCGAGGCGCTGGCCGTCCGTTCAGATTTTGGAGTCCGCGACTTTCTCCGCCGCCTCCTTGCCCCCCTCCTCGGCGTAGCCGCCGGCCTCGCGGTCGGCGCGCCGGCGTGGGTACCCGTGCTTGAACAGGTGCGCATCAGCGAGCGCTTCGACACGCTGCGCAAGGTGGCCCCCGTCCCGATGCAGCCGTTCACCGCGGCGTGGGCCATCATCAGCCCGAACGGATTCGGCAATCCGGTGCGGCACAACTGGTCGTGGATGCAGCACTACGTCGGCGTTGCCATCTCGTATGCGGGCCTTCTTCCGCTGGCTCTCGCGCTTGCGGTAGTGATCGCCCGGCGAACGGAGGCGCGCGAGCGCTGGCGTATCGCGCTCGCAATCGTTCTTTTTTTCGTGGCGATGGATTGGACAATCGTCGGACACGCGCTGAATGCGATTCCGCCGTTCAACATCGTCGCCAACGACAAGCTGCGATTCGTCTGCATCTTTCTGATCGCGATCGTGGCGGCGAAGGCGCTGGATGTGTCGAAGACCGCGATGGCGATCGCGTCGGCGCCGATCTTCTTGCTGGCGATTTACGTCTACACCAAACGCTCCGACCTGATGCGGCCGGTCGATCTCATCGGAGTCGCTGCCATTCTCATCTTTCTCTTCCTGCCGCAACGGTTCCGCTCATGGGCCGCCGTGGTCCTCGTCTTCACGGAGCTTTGCGCGTTCAATAGCGGCTTCAACGCGCTGGTCGACGCGAAGTACTTCCGGCCCCCGCTGCCGATCATCGATGCGTTGCGTGCGCACGCGCCGCGCGAGCCGTTCCGTGTGGCTGGTCTGGCCTGGGTTCTCCTGCCGGATTCCTCCGCGCAGTACGGTCTGGAGGACGTTCGCGGCAGCGATCCGATGGCGTTCGCGTCGTACGACAGCTACCTGCGCCGCTTCACCGAGCCGGACCTTGGCTGGCTTCCGCTGATCAAAGACGCGAACCGGCCCGAGCTCAACTTCATGAATGTTCGGTTTCTCTTCGGTGAACCGGATTCATTACCGGGAGGTGCGTGGCGCCTGCTCTATCGCGGCGCGGACGGGACGCTTTGGGAGAACCCTTCCGTGCTTCCGCGTTTCTTCGCGCAGGGCGCCGAGGTGCGCAATCTGCGTAGCGGCGCACCGGCCGAGTTTGCGATGACGGTTGTTGCGCCGTCGCCAACGATGGTCCAATCGAGCGAGGTGCTTGCGCCGGGAAGGCGCGTGTACGTCGGAGGACGTCGCGTGCCGCTGCGGCATATCGAAGGCACCTTCATCGGATTTGAAGTGCCGGCCGGGGCCTCGGACGTTCGCGTGGTCTATCGGCCGATGAGTTTCTATGGGTCGTGCGCGGTGGCGGTGTTGGCTGTGTTGGTGCTTTGGTTCTGGCCGGTGCGGAAAGTGGCCGCCGAGCCGGCGGCGGAACAGCCGTCGGGCCGACGGCGCTACGTTTGATGCGGCGCCGCGTGTCGAACT
>DATLVW010000693.1:0-3339 GCA_035577085.1 Thermoanaerobaculia bacterium | reverse complement strand
CGCTCGAGCTCGATCTGCCTTACACATCGATGCCGGAGGCGATCTATGAGCTGTTCATCAAAGGAAAACACTCCATCGTCGTGACCGGCACGCACGGGAAGACGACAACGACCTCGCTCATGGCCTGGCTGCTGGAGTCGGCCGGCCGCGATCCGAGCATGGTCGTCGGCGGCATCCCGCTCAACTTCAATCACAACTTCAAGCTTGGGGACGGCCGTGAGTTCGTCATCGAGGGCGACGAGTACAACACCTCGTTCTTCGACAAGGGACCGAAGTTCTTGCACTACGGTGCGAACACGCTGCTGGTCAACAACATCGAGTTCGATCACGCCGACATCTACGCGAACCTCGACGCGATCATCGATGCCTTCCGCAAAGGTGTGCAGCAGGTCGCGCCTGGGGATATGATCGTCGCGAACGGCGACGACGCCAATGTGCGCTCGTTGCGGACCGATGCGCGGGCGCGGTGGTTCACGTTCGGCACGTCGCGTAGCTGTGACATTTTCGCCACCGATCCCGAGTACACGCCGGCCGGCAGCGCGTTCACAGCGTGGTGGGAAGGCAGCGAATGGGCGCGCTTCCGCACGACCATGTCGGGTGCGCACAACGTCGTCAACGCGTTGGCGGACATCGCCATCGCCCGGCATCGCGGACTCTCCGCCGAGGAGATTCAGCGCGGGCTGGAGACTTTCGAAGGCATCAAACGGCGGATGGAAGTGCGCGGTGTCGAGCGTGGCATAACGGTCATCGACGACTTTGCGCATCACCCCACAGCAATCGACACGACGCTCGCCGGCGCGAGGCGGCGGTTCCCCGGCCAGCGCATCTGGGCCCTTTTCGAGCCACGTTCGATCTCCTCGAGCCGCAAAGAATTTGAGCCTGGATACATCGAGGCATTTCATCAGGCGGACCGCGTCATCATCGGGCGCGTCTTTCACAAAGGGCGTTACGAAACGCGTTATGGCCTCGACAAGATGATGTCTGTCGAGACGATCGTCGAGCGCCTGAATGCGGATGGCGTCCGCGCCGAGCAGATCGACGATGTCGACGCCATCGCCGGCGTGGTCGCCCGCGATGCCCAGCCGGACGACGTCGTCCTCGTCATGTCATCGGGCTCGTTCGACGGCGTGCACGAGAAGATTCTCGAGCGGCTGCGCGAGTGAGCGCGATGGCGAAGGAGTCGCGCTGGCCGCTCATGGCGGCAATCGCGGTCCTGATCGTTCACGGTTGCGTTGTGTTTCGGTCCGGCGTCTCGCTCCCGCCGGACAGCGTCGCGTTTTCGCTCCGAGCCGACCTGCTGATCGCCAATCACTTCAACTTCCCTGCGGCGTCACGTGCCACCGGCGTCCATAACGTGCCGGCGGGAATGTACATGCTCTTCACGACGCTGGTGGCGCTTGCCAAACTCGTCGCCGGCGCGAGATGGCCAACGATCCTTGTTGTCGCGAATCTCTGCTTCGATGCCCTCACCGCGGCAATTCTCGTCAAGCTGGTTCGTCTCGCCACGCGCTCCAACGCCGCCGCAGTACTCGCAATCGTTGTCTGGCTGCTCTGCTACGACGTCGTGACATGGGTGCGAATGCCTCTAACGGACGTGCCCTTCCTGGTCGTTAGCTTCGCCGCCTTTGCTTCGGTGGTAGCTCCGTACCTTGCTGGCGAGAAGCCGACCCGCAAGAACATCATCGCCTCCGTCATCCTGACCGTGATCTCAGTCCTGCTCCGTCCGGTTGGCTTTCTCTGGCTGATTTTGATGGTGACCGCTTCGCTCGTGATGTCGGGCCGTTTGCGGAGGCGCAGCCTGATCGCATCGGCACTGCTCGTCGCGGCTACGGTGTTCCTTGCGCACACGTTCGTCGTGCGAAATCCCGAGAGCTGGACGATCGAGACCTTGGCCAGGAGCGTGCGGTGGGATGCGAAGTCCTACCGGCTCGGCGAGGTCATCAAAGGGAGGCCCGAGACATTTCATGCGCCGCCTTCGACCGCTGTCGATTACGCTGCGATCACCGCGGATCGGTTCGTACATTTCTTCGCGCCAATGGTTGCTACATTCAGCCGCGGTCACAAGATCGCCGGTGTTGTGTTTTACGCGCCCCTATACCTTTTGGCCATCGCCGCGGTGATCGCGGCAGCGCGACGCAAAGGGACGACCGCCGATGTCGTGATTCTGTCGGCAGTTGTCGTGCTGACTGTGGCGTTCTGGCATTCGCTCGTCGTCATCGACTACGACTGGCGCTACCGGCTTCCGATCCTGCCTCACCTGGTTTTCCTGGCTGCCTGCGCGGTGCCGATGTTGTTGCGGAATCGGGCAATTGCGGAGTAAACCACCGCCGGGCGGGACGCCCGGCGGCCGCGGACGAGACGTCCGCACTCCTTCACTGGCCGATGCCGAGCCACCACAATCCCGCCCACACCTTCGCGTCGATCAGGATTCCTTCGCCGTTCTTGCGCTTCAACCAATCAACGACGGCGTTGCGCGGGACGCGGTGAACCGTGATGTCTTCGCTGCCGATGCCGCCGCCCTGGCCGCGCTCTTCGAGCCCTGAAGCACGAAAGAACGTCACGGTCTCGGAGGTGATGCCGGCACTTGTCGGGCCGCTCGTCAGCCGCTCGACCGTCCTGCACGTGTAGCCCGTTTCCTCTTCCAACTCCAGTCTTGCAGTCTCCTCGGGATCGTCGTGGCCTTCTTCATCACCGACCAGTCCTGCGGGAAACTCGATGACACGAGCGTTGAGAGGGCGGCGGTATTGCTCAACGAAGAGCACGCGATCGTCGTCGGTGACGGCGAGGATGATCACCGCTGTCTTTCCCTTCTTCCGTTCGACGTACTGCCATGTGTCCCGTTCCAGCACCAGGACGTGCTTTCCTTCGAAGACGGTTTTCGCCTCGTTGCTCATGATCAGAAGAGACTACCTTGCGTCGTAGGCCGCCGAAAAGCGTCCGTGGACAAGTCGTATTTCTTTTCATCGAGCTTCAAGCGGCGGCATGTCACTTCGAACATCGACGCGATCTGATCGGCGAAGATCCCTTTGCCTCGCTGGCGGACGCCCCACTGCGGATCGTAGAGCTTCCCTTCGCGCAGATCGCGGACGCGGTTCATCACCTTTTCCTTGCGGTCGGGATAGTGCTCTTCGAGCCATTTCTCGAACAGCGGCGCCACAGCCCACGGCAAACGCAGAACGACGAATCCGGCCGATGTTCCGCCGGCGTTCGCGGCCGCGGTCAGGATCGCAGGCATCTCGTGATCCGTGATCGCAGGCACGACCGGCGCCACCATCACACCCGCGGGAATCCCCGCCTTCGCCAGCGCTTCGATCGCCGCGATCCGCAGCTCCGGACGCG
>DATLVW010000692.1:0-3194 GCA_035577085.1 Thermoanaerobaculia bacterium | reverse complement strand
GAAGACGCCGTGCCCGAGCACATGTACGCCGTCCGCTACATGCTCGAAAAGGTGGGTATCGACATCAAGATCGAAGGGAAGGACATCCGCGTCCCGAAGGATCAGGCGCTGCGCGTCCGCTATGACATCGGCGCGGCCGTGCCGAAGATCGACGACGGACCATGGCCGCTTTTCCCCGCCGATCTGCTCTCGATCATGATCATCATCGCCACGCAGGCCGAGGGAACGGTGATGATCTTCGAGAAGATGTTCGAGTCCCGCCTCTTCTTCACGGACAAATTGATCCAGATGGGCGCGCGCATCATTCTCTGCGATCCCCACCGCGCCATCATTGTCGGCGGCAACCGCCTCAGCGGCGCGGAGATCTCCAGCCCCGACATCCGCGCCGGTATGGCTCTGCTGCTCGCCGCACTCTGCGCCAAAGGCGAGAGCGTGATCCACAACATCCACCAGATCGACCGCGGCTACGAGCGGATCGAGGAGCGTCTGAATCCGTTGGGAGCGAGGATCAGGCGGGAGCGGGATTCGTAATCCGCAGGATGCATGAGGAAGGATGAACGATGAACACCGGGAGAGTTACTGACCGTTCGTCCTTCATCGTTAATAGCTCATCCTCGCCCGCCGTCATGGGCATCCTCAACGTAACGCCCGACTCGTTTTCGGACGGCGGCGTTCACCTCGACCACACCAAGGCCCTGCATGCAGCGCTGCAGATGGAAGCCGACGGCGCAGCAATCATCGACATTGGCGGCGAATCGACCCGGCCCGGCGCGGAGCCTCTGGCGGCGCAGATCGAGATCGACCGCGTCGTTCCGGTCATCGAGCAGATCCGCAAGCGCAGCGCAATCCAAATCTCCATCGACACACGCAAGCCTGAGGTGGCAGAAGAGGCCATCCGCGCGGGAGCGAACATCGTCAATGACGTCAGCGGCATGCGCTACTCGGCGGCAATGCCAGCAGTCGTTGCCGGCAACGGCGTGCCGGTGATCCTGATGCACATGCGCGGCGAGCCGGCGACGATGCAGGAACTGGCGGTGTACGACGACGTGGTGGCGGACGTGGCCCGCGAGCTGATCTCGATCATCGACGATGCTGTCGCCGCCGGCGTCGACCGCAACAAGATCCTCATCGACCCCGGCATCGGCTTCGCCAAGACCTTCGACCAGAACCTGGAACTATTGGCCCGCGCGGACGAGCTGACCTCACTCGGGCCGGTCGTGATCGGAGCCTCACGCAAGGCATTCATCGGTCATCTGACTGGCCGCACATCCGGCCCCGAGCGCGCCATCGGTTCGCTTGCGGCGGTGGCCGCAGCGCACCTGGCCGGCGCCGCGATCGTCCGCGTGCATGACGTGCGCGAGACCGTCGACTTCCTGAAGGTATGGATGGCGATCGAGGGAAGGCGATGACTGCGCCTGCGGCGCGTTGTCGGTTGTCGGTTGATTGCGCCTCCGGCGCGTTGGCAAACCCGCGCGATTGGGCGCTTGGCTCGCAATTCTCAGCGCTAACTCGAATCACTGGAACGCCCTCCCATCGAGCGCCTTCGCCCCCGCGCTTCTCAGCGGGGGAGAAGGTGGCCGATGGCCGGATGAGGGGGTCGTTCATCGATGCGTCAAGGATGCATTTAAACCGCTTGGCCAGCTTTTCGAGGGTCACAGACGAAAGCTCTCCACGCCTAATCAAATCCCCCCTCATCCGCCTTCGGCACCTTCTCCCCCCGCAAAAACCGCGGGGGGAGAAGGCGCTCGACGGGAAGTGCCGGACTCCAGAAAAGAGTGGAAGAAACGCGTGCCGCTTCGCCGAGCTGGCAAGACTGCACGCTTGGCCCTCTGACAACGCGCCGAAGGCGCAACCAACCGACAACCGACAACGCGCCGGAGGCGCAATCCAGTGAGTTGGTACGACCGTATCCTGGCCCTCCAGTTCTCGTGGCGCGATGCCCTCGACATCGTCATCGTGGCCTTCGTCATCTACAACATCCTCGCGCTCATCCGTGGCACGCGGGCGATGCAGGTTTCGATCGGGATGGTGTTGCTGGGCAGCACGTTCTTCGTGGCGCGCGCCTTCAACCTGCCCGCGCTCGAAGCGATCTCCCGCCAAATTCTCTTTTATCTTCCCTTCGCCGTCATCGTGCTGTTTCAGGCGGAGATCCGCAGAGCGTTGGCGCGCATGGCGTCCAACCCGCTGCTCTCGCTCTTTCCGAGCGGAACGTCTCCTGTTCCGTTCGACGTCATTCTCGATGCGGCTACGGTGCTCTCTGCCAACCGTATCGGCGCGCTGATCGCCATCGAGCGCGCGCAGAGCCTGAAGATGTATTCGGAAGCGGCGAAACCGATCGACGCTCTCGCCTCCGCCGAATTGCTCATCAGCATCTTCACGCCGGGCGGGCCGCTTCACGACGGTGCCGCGATCGTGAGAGGCAACCGCATCGTCGCCGCGGGCGCGTTCCTTCCGCTCACCACATCCGCCGATCCGAAGCTCGCCCACGGAACGCGCCATCGGGCTGCGCTGGGGCTATCCGAGGATAGCGATGCGTTGGTCATTGTGATCTCGGAAGAAAATGGTTCGATCGCCGCCACGAGCGAAGGCGTCCTGCACGAGCACCTCGACAGCGATCAACTCCTTCAACTGATGCAGGAGCGGCTGAAATGATTGCGCCTGCGGCGCGTTGTCGGTTGTCGGTTAGATGCGCCTTCGGCGCGTTGAAAAAAACCTCGCCGCGCGTTCTTACTAACGCGCCGAAGGCGCAACCAACCGACAACCGACAACGCGTCGGAGGCAGCCGCCAGGCTGCCGGAGACGCAGCATGAGCCACAACCTCTCGCTCCGCATCCTCTCCCTGTTCCTTGCGTTCACGGTGTGGTTCTTCGTTTCTGCGCCACGGCGGGAGCCGGTCTCGGAGCGCGCATTCGCGGCGCCTGTATCGATCGTCCGCATGCCGCGCGACCTAGTTATCACCACGCCCGTTCCGGACACGGTCAGCGTTCGTCTCCGCGGACGGATCTCTGACCTTCGATCGCTCTCATCGCAGAATCTCGAAGTCACGCTCGATGTGAGCTGGGTAACGCCGGGCGATGCCGTCATCACGCTCAGCCCGCAGGCGATGAGCGTCCCGCCGCAGATCGACGTCGTGTCGATCGAGCCGATGAAACTCCGCTTTCACGTGGAAGCGCTGCGGCAGACCGTCGTCCCCA
>DATLVW010000691.1:0-2666 GCA_035577085.1 Thermoanaerobaculia bacterium | reverse complement strand
CGAGTCAGCTCGATCGCTTCGTCCAGGCTCTTTTGTTGTGCGTCGATCATCACAGCAGCTCACGCGAGCGCAACCGCCGCACGTAGCGCTCGATCCGTTCGCGTTCTCCATCACCGAGGCTGACGAAGCGGACGCCGTATTTCGCGGCGCTTCCCGCAAACTCGGCGCGCAGCACTTCGCAGTCCAGTTGCAACGGTTTCGGATCCGCCGGGAGATAGAAATGCAGCCGGATCTTTCCCTCGGACGGCAACACGCGATCGACTTCCAGAAACATGCCATTGGCAGAGACGTTGATGCTCCGGCCGATGATGAAACGGCCGTTGTTCTCGACCGAGACTTCGATGCGCGTCAGCGTCCGCAGCTCGCGGCGGGATGGGATGGTGGTCAACCGCGCCACCTTCCCGTCCAACTCCATTCGCTCCAGCGGCCGGTAGATGACGTCGTTGCAACCGGCGGAGAGACAAAGATCGGCGTGCTCGGGCGAATCGCGCTCGCAGACGAGCAGCAGCGACATCGTGCGCGTCGCGGCGTCCGCGCGGATCTCGCGGCAAAACTCGGGTGCGTTCATGTCGAAGAGATCGAAGGCGAACATGATGAGCTGCGGCCGGTCCGTGCGCGCGATCTCCAGCGCCTCGCTTCCGGTCAGTGCAGTCACGATCATGGCCTCGCGCCGGCGAAGAATCGACTCCTGAAACAACAGCGAGCCTCTCGACTGGTCGACCAGAAGGATGCGCGGAGGCTCGGGGGTGCTCACGCGGCGGAGATCTCCCGAAGGCGTGGAATGTTGCGTTTGAGATCGTCGACGAGCAGGGCGACATGCTCGGTCGTGTTCGACTTGCCGAGGCCGAAGCGGATCGAGCCGTAGGCCAGCTCGGCGGCGACGCCGATTGCCGTCAGCACCGGCGAAGCGCTGCGGTCTCCTGAACTGCACGCCGAGCCCGACGACAGCGCAAAATGGCGAAGGGCCAGCATCACCGCGTCGGATTCGACGCGCTCGAACGCGACATTGAGGTTGCCGGGCAGACGCTTCTCGCGTGGTCCGTTCACGAACGCGCCGGGCACTTCGTCGACGACGCGGTCCCACAACTCGTTGCGCAGCGCCGTCAGCCGCTCGCCCTCGGCGGCCATTTCCTTCTCGCGAAACCAGAACGCCCGAGCCATGCCGACGACGCCCGGCACGTTCACCGTCCCACTGCGGGCGCCCTTCTCCTGGCCGCCGCCGAGCATGACCGGCTCGATGCGGATGCCGCGACGCACGATCATGCCGCCGATTCCCTTCGGACCGTACAGCTTGTGCGCGGAGAATGCGGCCAGATCGACATTCGTCAGGTCCAGCGGCACTTTGCCGGCCCCCTGCGTGATATCGCTGTGAAAGAGAACGCCGCGCTCGCGGCAGATCGCACCGAGTGCGCCGATCGGCTGCAGCGTACCGATCTCGCCGTTTGCGGCTTCGATCGAGACGAGTTTCGTGTTCGGGCGGATGGCGCCGCGGAGCTCCTCAGGATCGATGAACCCCTCGGCGTCCGGAGTCAGCATCGTGACCTCGACGCCGTGCTTCCCGAGCCGCTGCAGCGGCACGAGGATCGACTTGTGCTCCATCGCCGAGGTGATCGCGTGATCGCCGGGGGCGAGGAGATTGAGGGCGATGTTGTTCGATTCCGTCGCTCCGGCAGTGAAGTAAATCTCATTCTGCGCGACGCCGAAGAACTTCGCGATGACTCCTCGGGCATCTTCGACTTCGATCGACGCCCGCTTGCCATACGCGTGCGTCAGCGACGCCGGATTCCCGAAAAACTCGGTGAAGTAGGGCAGCATCGTCTCGACAACGCGCGGGTCGACCGGCGTCGTGGCGTGATGGTCCATGTACACCGGCATTTCGGGCACGTGAGAATGATACCGCTGTCACGAGGCTCAGGGAGAACCAACGGCTGTCACGCGGAGCCGCGGAGGAGCGGAGAACAACTCCGCGCCCTCCGCGTCTCCGCGTGAAAAAGGTCTCTCTTCCCTGGGCGGGAACTACCTTCTTCGCCGTCTTCTCTTCGCAGACGGCAGCGGTGTCGCTTCGGAATCCGCCACGCGCCGGGCGCGCTGGGCGAACTCGCGCCACTGGCGGAAGACCTCGACGTACTTGCCTGATGAGAGCGCGTAAAGCTCGAGGAGCGCGAGGGCGTCGTTGAACGGCTCGCGGAAGACGAAACGGATCTGCGCCTTGCGATCGACCGGTGGTTCGAGCAGGCGCCATAACGTATCGAGCGCGGTCTCGATCTGGTGCCGCGTTCCTGCCGCCAGCGCCATCCGCGTACACATCGGCTGGATCAGCTCGCGGATGAAGACGACCACGTCGCTCGTCTTCATCTTCGTTGTACGGCGCGTCTCTTCCGTTTCGAGCTCCTGCAGAATCCACGGCAGGAACATCACCGACAGCAGCACCGGATCGGAAATCCTGCGTCCCGCCTGAACCGTACGGTCGAGCACTTCCAGCATTTTCCAGAAGTACGGAGCCCGATCTCCGGCGATCGATTTGTAGACCTCGGGGAGCAGCGGATCGAGAAGACCGGTGTCGACCATGAGCTGGACGGCGCCGCGCGACCAACCGCGCCGCAGCAGATCGAGAATCTCTTCCGAGACGCGCGGCGCTGAGGCTTTCAGGATCTCGTTCTTGTGCC
>DATLVW010000690.1:0-9765 GCA_035577085.1 Thermoanaerobaculia bacterium | reverse complement strand
GCAAAAGCAGGTGGAAGTGCTCGTTCTGACGGTACGAATTGACAGAGACGTGCAGGATAAGTTCTTCGCGGCCGGTCTGCCGAAAGGCAACTTCGCAACTAGATATCAAGTCCACGACTGGAAAACGTTCTTCGAACGCGTCAGGACACTTCGCGGCGAAGAGCGTTGAACGAGCTTACCCTCCTGCGATAAGCCATCACTCCTTATAAATCAACACATGCGGCACCCCATCGGGTCCGATCCATCCGCGGTACATACCTTCGCTGTTGAACGGCATGGCGAAGTTGCCTTTGCGGTCGAGGATGATCGCGCCGCCGTCGCCTTTGACGGGTTCGAGTTTCTTGTGGATGACTTCGTTGCCGGCTTGCTCGACGGTCAAGCCTTTGTATTGATAGAGGGCGGCGATGTCGTGGGCGACGGTCCAGCGGATGAAGAACTCGCCGGTGCCGGTGCAGGAGACGGCTACGGAGTCGTTGTCGGCGTAGGTGCCGGCGCCGATGATCGGGGAGTCGCCGACGCGGCCGTATTGCTTGTTCGTCGTGCCGCCGGTGGACGTTCCCGCGGCGAGGTTGCCAGCCGTATCGAGCGCGACTGCGCCGACCGTGCCGTGGCGGGTCTCATCGTCTGACTTGATCTCGGCGTGAGGATTGGCCTGGCGCTCCTGCTCCTTCAGCAACTCCTGTTGCAGGCCCTTCCAGCGGCGCTCGGTCCAGAAGTACGACGGGTCGACGATCTCGAGTCCCATCTTCGTGGCGAAGAGCTCCGCGCCGCGGCCGACCATCATCACGTGCGGGGACTTCTCCATCACCGCGCGGGCCGCGGAGATCGGATTGCGGATGATCGTCACCCCGGCGACGGCACCTGCCTTCTTCGTCTTCCCTTCCATGATCGCGGAGTCGAGCTCGTTCTTTCCCTCGTGCGTGAAGACCGCGCCTTTGCCGGCGTTGAAGAGCGGAGAGTCTTCGAGGACGCGAATGCCCGCTTCGACGGCGTCGACGCTCGTGCCGCCTTTCATGAGTACACCCTGGCCGGTTCGCAGCGCCTGCTCCAGCGTCTCGCGATATTGTCTTTCCATGTCCGGCGTCATACTGCCGCGCGTGATCGTTCCCGCGCCTCCGTGCATCACGAACATGATGTGTGGCGGCGCCTTTTCCTGGGCGTGGGCGGCGAACGGAATCAGCAGGGCGAGCAGGATCGCAAGTCGTTTCATGAGGCGCATTTTTGCATGATCCGCGGGTTCGCGTTCATCGCGCTCCTCCTCGCGACGGCGGCTGTCGCGCAGGCGCCTCATGGAGCCTGGCGCACGATCACGACGCCACACTTTCGCGTTCACTATCCGGCGCAGTACGAAGCGTGGTCGATCCGCGCAGCGTCGCGGCTCGAGTCGGTGCGCACGGCGGTGGTGGCCGAGGTGGGGTTTGCGCCGGAGACGGTAACGGATGTCATCGTCGAGAACCCGATCGCGGAGGCGAACGGCGCGACTATTCCGCTGTTGGATACGCCGAGGATTGTGCTGTATCCGGAGGCGCCAGGGCCGGAGGAAGTGATCGGTGAGTATTCGAACTGGATCGACTTGCTGACCGTCCACGAGACCGCGCATCTCGTCCATCTGCTGCGGCCGTCGCGTAATCCGTTCGAGCGGGCGATGGCGCATTTGCTCCCGCTCAATCCGATCACGCTTCACGCGCCGCGCTGGGTGCTGGAGGGATACGCAACGGTGATCGAAGGGCGCATCACCGGCAGCGGACGTCCCTCGGGTGCGATGCGCGCGGCGGTGCTTCGGATGTGGGCGATGAACGGTGAGTTGCCGAAGTACGACCAACTCGATTCCGATCCTCGCTTCCTCGGCGGATCGATGGCCTACCTCGCCGGCTCGGCGTTTCTCGAATGGTTGGCCGAGAAGAGCGGACCGGATTCGCTGCGCCATCTCTGGGCACGGATGACCGCACGCCGGCGGCGCAGTTTCGACGAGGCCTTCACGGGCGTGTTCGGCGATTCGCCGGAGCGGTTGTACGGGCGCTTTTCCGCGGAGCTGTCGGAAAACGCGATGACGCTCCGACGCGCCGGCGGCTGGCGTGAAGGGGAGTTGTGGGAGGAGACATCGCGAGGCAGCGGCGATCCTGCCGTCTCACCCGACGGAAAGAGCCTGGCCATGGTGTTGCGCGATGCGAAGGGTGTCTCGAAGCTGGTCGTCTATTCGACCGGAGCGAACGAAGAGGAAGCGAAAGCGGAGAAGCGGATTGCCGAAATGTTGAAGCGCGATCCGGAAGACGTGGCGCCTGTTCGGACAAAGCCCATTCCGCGCAAGCCGGAGCATTCGTATGAGCCGGCAGATGGCGGCGGCATCGAGAATCCGCGCTGGACGCGCGACGGTGTGGCGATTCTCTTTACGCACAAACAGCCCGACCTCGACGGCTTGCTGCATCACGATCTCTTCCGCTGGACGCCGGCGACGGGGCGCGTCGAGCGACTGACGCACCTCGCCGACGTGAAGGACGCTGATCCGATCGATGCCACGCACGCGATCGCGGTTCGCAATCGATTCGGCGCCTCGCAACTCGTGATCGTCGACTTGACGACCGGCAACGTCACGCCTCGCACGGAGCCGTCGTTCGACATCGTCTACTCGCATCCCCGCGTCGGCGCGGATGGACGTGTTGCCTGGACCGAGCATGCGGACGGAGAGTGGCATGTCGCGATTGATGGAAAGCGTCTGCCCGCGATCGGCGCATTCGCACCGGAGTGGGGACCGAACGGCGTGTTGATCGCGGCCGTCGCCGGGCGCGGGTTTATCGATATCGCGAAGTTCGATACACGTAGGTCGGACTCTCCAGTCCGACAAGGTCTCTCAGTCGGACTAGAGAGTCCGACCTACGTCACACGAGTCTCCGGTATGGCCATCGATCCTGCGCCGTCGCCGGACGGCTCGCTCTATTTCATGTCGATTGAGCCACGAGGTTTCGTCGTGCGGCGACTCGCGGATACGAGTGCGGCTCCGCAGACGAAGCTGGCATTCGATCGATCGCTCGTTCCCGCCCTTCCGCCTCCGCCAGCCACGCCCGTTGCCTTGCGCGACGAAGCAGTGACGCCGCGCGACTACGGCCTCGGGCGTCAAGAGTGGCAGTCGATCTTCGGTGGTCAGTACACCGCGTTCGGCCACACGTCCGAGTTTGGGATCCGCCTCGGCGACGTCGCCGGGCGACTCGATACGATCCTAGTTGGTGCATTCGGCAGCAGTGCAATGCCCCGCGGGATCGCGATCGCGTCGACATGGCGCGGATGGCCGGTCGAGCTCGGCGTGCATCTGTTCGATTCGCACGATAGCAGAGGAGCGGAGTTGCGGGCGACGCGAGAGATGGAGTTTCCGCTGGCGCGGGTCTCCATCACTGGCGGCGGGCTGTTTGAGCGGAACCGCAATCGGGCGTTCGCCGACATCCATGCCGTCACTTGGCAACGCCGCATCGCTTCCGAGCGCGTCGACGTCGCTGCCGATTCGGCGAATCACGCGCAGACCATGGCGCGCGCCTCGATGCACCTCGGCGGGCTCACCTTCGGCGCTCAGCTTGGAGCCGGACGAAACCTTGCCCTGGGCGGCCCCGCATCGACGATCGAGCCCGACTCGCTGCTGATCGCGCGCGTTCTCGATCCGGCGCTGGAGCGCAACTCGGTGACCGGCAAGAGCTATCGGGCGGAACGCCTGTCGATCGGTACGTCAGGCGTCACGTTGTTCTGGCAACGCCATCACCTCGAGAGCAATATCGATCTCCTCGGCCTCGAGAGCAGCATGTCCGTGCCACCGGTGCCGATCGTGAAAACGCCGGCGCTTCAGCTCACCGCCGGCGTCGCGCGCGTGCGCGTCACGCGTAAAACCCGCGCGTGGCTGACGATGCGATGGAGACCGTGAGTTGCGGGGGTCGGTTTTCGGGGGTCGGCTGTCGGAGAAGTTTCAACTCTGAGTCCTCAGTGTCTCTGTGGTTGAGTCTCTGTGTTTCGTTGTCTATTGAGTGTCCCACCACCACAGAGACACAGAGTTCACAGAGGGCGTTGACCACTCCGACTCCCGACCCCCGAAACGCGACTCCCGCAACCCAGCTATCATCCGCGACGCATGATGCACTTCCACAACGGTGATGTTTCGGCTTCGCTGGCGCGGCGGGCGGGGGTTCCGGGCAGGCACGTGCCGTTCCGCGAATCGCTTGTTGGCGGGCCGGTACAGCCGACTCTTCCGCTGCACGAATGGGTGGAATCGCGCGCGGCGTTTCTCTCCGAGCAATATGGCGAGCACCTTTTGCGGGTTCGCAATGAGCTGCTCGAGCAGGAGAACGTCATCGACCGCGCGCACGAGGAAGAGGAAGTCGTCCTCTGGTTCGAGCACGATCTTTTCTGCCTCGTCCACCTGCTCTATCTTTTCTCGCGTCTTTCGAAAGTGCGCCGCATCTCGCTCATCTGGTGCGCCGAGCCGCTCGGCACGCAATCGGAGGAGGATGTCTTTGCGCGATTCGATTCGCGCGCTGCAGTCACTCCGGCGATGAATACGGCGGCGAAGCTGGCCTGGAGCGCGTTTACAAACGCCGATCCGACGTCGCTCAATCGCTTTCTGAGCGCGGACGTTGCCGACTTCCCGTTTCTTCGCGACGGCTTTCTGCTTCACGCCTCGCGCTTTCCGTCGACGCGCAACGGACTCGGCGAAGTCGAGCGTCGCGCGGTCGAAGGCATCGATGCCGGCGCCAGCGACTTCGTCTCGCTCTTTACCCGCTTCGATCAAGCACCGCCGCGCTTTGGATTCGGCGATGGCGAGTTTCTTCGGCATCTTAAACATCTCGCCGGCGCGGCCGTGCCGGTGATCACGATCATCGGGGAGGAGAAAGCGAATCCGCCGAAAGCGCTCTTCACGCTGACGCCGGCGGGGCGCAACATGATTGAAGGGAAGATCGACTTCGTCGAGATCAACAACCCGAGCTTCTGGCTCGGCGGGACGTACCTGACGCGCGAAAGGATGTGGCGATGGGACGGCGAACGACGCCAGATCGTGCCGAGCCCGCCTGCCGCCTCGTAAGGTTCGAGGCGGCGGACGATGTTGCGTTGGCCGGCGTTCTGTACGAGCCGTCGCGAGCGACGAAGCGCGCCGTCATCTGGCTGCATGGCTTAGGCGGGTCGGTCTTCGAATCGCGCCGCACGAATTTTCTTGCGCAAACCTTCATCGATCGCGGCATCGCGTTCTTCCCGTTCAACAATCGCGGCTCCGGACTCGTTCGCCGCGCCGGCCCCACCCTCGGCGGCGCGTCATTCGAGCGCATTCGCGACTGTGTCGCCGACGTCGACGGCGCGATCCGCGAGCTGTGGCGCCGTGGATATCGCGATCTGACGCTGGCCGGTCACTCCACCGGTGCGAACAAGATCGCTGTCTACGACTACTACAAACCGCGCAACCGCGTGAAGCGTTATGTCCTGATCGCGGGGGGTGACGATACCGGCTTGCTCTACGATCAACTCGGCAAACGACGCTTCGAGGCGATGTTGATCAAATCGCGCTCGATGATCAAAGCCCGGCGCGGGGACGAGCTGGCACCGCGCAATGCCGGCTCGCCGATGATGAGCTGGCGCTCGCTTTACGATATGGCCAATCCGAACGGCGACTACAACGTCTTTCCCTTCCTGGAAGCGATGCGCGGCGTGAAGCTCTCCCGCCGACCGCTTTTCCGGCACATCCGCGGCATCCGCAAAACGTCGCTCTACATCTACGGCGATCGCGACGAGTACTGCTTCGGCGATGTGCCGCGCTGCGTGGCCATCCTTTCGGAACACGTCAACGAACGAGCTGAGCTCATCGTGATGCGCGACGCCGACCACGGCTTCAGCGGACGGGAGGGGGAGTTGGGAACGCTGATCGCGGAGTGGATTGGGTAACCGGGCTTACGCCGATTCAGCGCCGATGAGCATGTACTCGGCGAACGCCGTCGATTCCGGAACAGGCAACCCGTCTTCGCGGAGACCTTCGATGTGCATCTGGATTGCCTCATACATGTTCGCCTCCGCATCGCTGCGGGTCTTGCCGGTCGCGGCGCAACCGGGAAGGTCGGGGGAGTAGGCGGAGAAATTCGCGCCAGCGTCTTCGATGATGATGAGGAACCGATGCATGTTCATCGCTTGAGGCCCGCCTGTTTGAGGATGCTGTTCATTGTACCTGGCGCTATGTCGTCGCTTGATCCGCCGGAAATCGTGACCCGTCCTGGTTTCTTTGGATGCTTGAACTGACGATGGCCGCCACGCGATTTCACCTGAACCCACCCGTCCTGCTCGATCATCCTGACAGCTTCCCGAACCTTCGTCGGCACGTGAGAAGTCTACCTCGTCCCCTTTGCATACAATCCGCCGCCGTGAACTGGATCATTGAGCAGAGCGAGATCGGCCGTATCGTCGTCCCTCCGTCGCTACCCGAACGGCTGGGGCTCTTTTACACGACAGTCGATTTCGAAGGGCGGCTCAACGAGAGCGTCGCCAACCAGTTGATGCGTCTCGTGCATCAACGGTTTGGAATCGAGGCGACTCTTTCCAGTTGCACGCAGATCCACGGAAAGAAGGCGGTCAATGCGACCGCCGGTGAACGATGGCAGGAGTGCGATTCCTGCGACGCGCTCTGGTCGGCGTCGAAAGGCGCGGCCATCGCGATCAAGATTGCCGATTGTCTGCCGGTCTCGATTGCTGACTCGAAGAATCGCGTCATCGCCAACATCCACTCCGGCTGGCGCGGGGCAGCGCAGCGGATCGTGGCGGAGACGCTCGACGTGATCGAGCGCGAGACGGAATTCGATGCCGCTACTGCCCAGGCCTGGCTCGGCCCGACGATCCGAGCATGCTGCTTCGAGGTGGGGGAGGAGGTCGTCGATCAACTCCGCGCCGCCTACTCCGATGCCGAATCGTTCGTCGACCGCAGCTGTGCGAAACCGCATGTCGACGTCGCCGGACTCACCGCGGCGCTACTCATCCAGCGAGGATTCGCGCCGGAGAACGTTCACGACTCGGGGCTCTGTACGCGTTGCGATGACTCGATCTTTCACTCCTATCGCCGTGATCCCAAGCGAGGTGGACGGAACCTTGCACTTATCGCTCGGTGATGAGAGACAAGCGACAAGAGATCAGAGATCAGGAGCCGCTGATGTCGTTCGTCTCTGATCTCTGAACCCGACAGGCCCGGACGTCGGATTCTTCTGTCCTGATCTCTGCTCTCTTGTCTCTGATCTCTGATTTCGACCATGCCCACATTCAACGCTCACCTCCCCCGCCGCCGCACCGTCTTCCAGGCGATCTCGATCACCGTTGTGGTGATCCTCGTCTCGATTCTCGGCTTGACGCTCTACGTCTACAAACAATCCGTCGGAAAGTTCGAGATCCGGCGCCTTTCGCTTCCGACGCGAATCTTCACCGACTTCACCCCGCTGCGCGGCGGCGTGGTGCTGGCTCCCGACGATCTCGTCGAGAAGCTCATCCGCCTTGGTTACCGTCAGGCGGACTCGCTTACGCGGTCTGGCGATTTTGTACCGGGCAGCAATCAGATCGATGTCTACACGCGTCCGTTCACGCATCCAACCGGTGAGTACCCCTCGCAGCCGGTGCGCATCGCATTCAAGAATGGTGCGATCAGCTCGGTCGTCTCGCTGCGCCAGGCCTCGCCGATCGACAACGCGGCGCTGGAACCGGAGCTCCTCACATCGATCCTCAGCGATCAGCTCGAGAACCGGCGTCCCGTCACACTCGATCAGGTGCCGAAGTCTCTGCAGGACGCTGTAGTAGCGACCGAGGACGTTCGTTTCTGGCATCACCCGGGCGTCGATCCGATCGGTCTGTTTCGCGCGCTGTTTCGCAATATCCGCGCGGGTGGCGTGGCCGAGGGGGGATCGACACTGACGCAGCAGTTGGTAAAGAACTACTACCTGACCAACGAGCGGACCTACAAACGAAAAGCGACCGAAGCGTTCATGGCGGTGATCCTCGACGCCAAGTATTCGAAGAAAGAAATCATCGAGGCTTACCTCAACGACATCTACCTCGGGCGCAACCGATCCATCTCGATCCTCGGCGTCGGCGAGGCCGCGCGGTTCTACTTCGGCAAGCCGGTGTCCGAGCTCACGCTCGCCGAGTCCGCGCTGCTTGCCGGCATGATCCGCAGTCCGAACAACTACTCGCCGTTCACGCGTCCGGACCTGGCCATGCAGCGCCGCTCGACGGTGCTCGGCCTCATGCTCAATCAAAAGAAGATCACGCGCGACGAATACGACAAAGCGATGGCCACGAAGCTGCCTCCGCGTCCGTTCCGGCAACGCAGCGGCTTGTCGTCCATTCCGTACTACGTCGACCGCGTGCTGCAGGAGATGTCCAGCGACTACGGCATCAAGAACGTCAAGGGCCGCGGCCTGCAGATCTATACCGCCATCGATCTGAACGCGCAGGACGACGCCGCACGCACCATCGAGGCAGGTCTTTCGGCGCTGGAGAAGGGGAGCAAGCGCCTGCGCCGGCCCGATCAACCGCTGCAAGGCGCGCTCATCAACGTGGATGTTCCGACCGGCGAGATTCGGGCGTTGATCGGTGGCCGCAACTATGACATCAATCAATTCAATCGAGCGCTCAATGCCAAGCGTCAGATCGGATCACTGGTCAAACCGTTCGTCTACGCCACTGCGTTCGAGCCGAGCCTGTCGAGTCAGAACATCACGCCGGCGACGCTCGTGAGCGACACGCGATTCGTTTACAAGCGGCAATTCTCCGAGGATTGGTCGCCGCGGAATTACGAAGATGTGTACCACCAGACCGTGACCGTGGCGCAGGCCCTGGAGCAGTCGCTCAACTCCGCCTCGGTGCGTATCGGTCTGGCGTGCGGGCTCGATCCGATCGTCAAGACTGCGCACACCCTCGGCCTCACGTCCGACATCGACTCAAAGAATCCCTCGATGCTCCTCGGCGCAATCGACGTTGCACCGATCGAGATGGCTGACGCGTACGCCACGATTGCGCGGGTGGGATCGCGCGTCCCCTTGCACACCGTGAAGTTCGTGATGGACGACAGGAATCACGTGCTGTCCGCCGGTGGCGACGTCCAGGCCGTGCAGGTCTTTCCCGCACGCGACATGTACATCCTCCTAACCGTGATGAAAGGCGTGGTCGACCGCGGGACCGCAGCGGCGACGCGCTCGATGGGATTCAAGCTCATAGCCGCGGGCAAGACCGGCACGACGAACGACAAACGTGACGCCTGGTTCATCGGATTCACTCCGAAGACGCTGACGCTGACCTGGATCGGATTCGACGACAACCAGCCGACCGGGCTTTCGGGTGGATCGGGCGCCGTCCCGATCTGGACTCGCTATATGCAGTCGGTGACCGCCGGCCAGCCGAACGCCGACTTCGCGCCGCCGGACGGAATCGCGATGGCCGAGATCGATGAGACTAGCGGAGGCTTGGCCGTACCGGCTTGCCCGCCGAGCTCGGTCGTTTCCGAAGCGTTCAAGTCGGGCACGCAGCCAATGAATCCATGTCCGCTGCATAGCCCGCAGGCCGCACCGGCACCGGCAGTCGATCAATTCGGCAACCCGATCGCGCTCGACACGGCCGGGATGCCTGTCTCGCCCGAGGTTACGACGACCGGTTTTGCGCCGCCGCTGCCGCCAGTGCCGCCTGCGTCAGGAGACAACACGCTGGGCGGAGGGATCTTCAAGACCGACACTACGGCGACGACGACTTCCGGAGAGCCGCGTCGCGACCAGGTCA
>DATLVW010000689.1:0-6675 GCA_035577085.1 Thermoanaerobaculia bacterium | reverse complement strand
CCTGGCCATGTGCGCGGAGATTGTACGCAATTACCGGTGCCGTTTGCGGGGCGTGTGCTTCGCGGGTGTTTTCTTCGGCGGGGGCGGTGGTGCCTGAACGACGACTGGTGCCGGCGGCGGCGCGGTTCGGATGGCGTTGATCTGCGCGGCCAGGTCGGTGATCTGCTTCTGCTGCGCGGCCAGGATGCGCCGCTGCTGGTCGAGCGCAGCGGCGAGGATGTGCCGCTCGCTGTCGGCGATCGAGGCAAGCGCGACGGTTGCTGCGGCCGCGGCGTCGGTGCGCGGATACTGCTGAATGACGCGCGAGTACTCCTGGCGTGCTCTGTCGTTGCGCCCCGCTTCGAGGTCATTTCGCGCCGTCCGGAGCAGCGCGCCGGCCTGCAAGTCATTCGGGATCGTGAGCACGAGCCAGGCGACGACAGCGCCGAGGAGTGCGGAGACGATCGCCGTGGTGATCAGAAGGAATCGGCGCATACGCATGAGCCGGGTGCTTCAAGAGCGGCGCCAGCTCAGTTGCGATCCTTGGACCGTCTTCGTCCACGATCACGAACGCCGCCGCTAGCTCGCACTTGTCACACATTTCTTCGATTCCTTCCAATCGAGCGCCTTCTCCCCCCGCGCTTTTTGCGGGGGGAGAAGGTGGCGAAGCCGGACAAGGGGGGATTTGACTTCTCCACAGCGTTGCCGAAGGGCACTGTGCAGTGACTTCCGCCGACCGGAAACTTCGTGCCGTCCGATTGCACGACACCCCTCATCCGCCTTCGGCACCTTCTCCCCTCGAAAAGCACGAGGGGAGAAGGCGCTCGACGCAAAAGAGTCCCTGAAGAAGTGTGAGGAATGCAGGCCAGCTATGCGCCAGTCCAATTTGGCTGGCTCATTCCCAGCGCGGGCGTGGAGGCATCCGTCGGGTTGTGACGGCGAATCTTCCGTCGCGCTGCCCGGCGCATCGAGGGGCGATCAAATAGCCCGAGCCGGGAATAACTGATCACAGTTCCGGCAGCACTCCGTCGATTTCGGCCCGTTTTCTACCAAAATCAGGTGATTCGGACCATCCGAAGGCCACTCGGTCGATTTCAAATTTGAGTACCGACTCAAGAAATATGAGTCCGTACTCAAAAAACATGAGTACCGACCCAACGAACTTGAATACGGACTCATCGAACTTGAGTACGGACTCAAAAGATGTGAGCACCGACTCAAAGAGTATGAGTACGGACTCAAAAGACATGAGTACCGACTCACCGAACTTGAATACGGACTCAACCAACTTGAGTACGGACTCAACGAACTTGAGTACGGACTCGACGAACTTGAATACGGATTCATCGAACTTGAATACGGACTCAAAAGATATGAGTACCGACTCAAAGGTTGTGAGTCCGGATTCACGTCGGTTGAGTACCGACTCGCGTCACTTGAGTACCGACTCATCCTACGTGAGTACCGACTCACCGGACGTGAGTCCGGGCTCATCGGATGTGAGTCCGGACTCAAACGATGTAGGTACCGACTCGAGAAGTTTGAGTACCAGCTCACCGGATTCGAGTGCGGACTCGAAAAGATCTCACTCTCACTCCCGGGATGAGGATGGCCATGCGGTCGCCCGGTTGCCGGGACGTCAAAGTGCCTATCTCGAAGAAGCGTGATTGCGTCGTGACAATCCGGCTTCCGCTACATGTGGAGCGAAGGGGTTGCCACATAACCGCATAGGGCAATCGCCGTTCACGCGAAAAACCACCGGTAGAGCAGGTAGAACCAACTTGCGATGCCGTGAAGGATCACCCACATCACCGAGTGCCACCGGAGCCAGGAGAGCGTTCCGGCGATCCCCATGCCAATTCCCCACAAAGACCCGCAGCCGCTCTTGCCACCACCGTGATGGCACTTCACATCGCTGCCACACTTCTCGCACTGCATGGAAGCATTCTAGAAGATTGTCACAACCTATCCATCAAACTGGACCGCTAACCGATCCTCGAGCGTTTTCCGCCGCTACTCTTTCCAGCCGAACTTCCCAACTAGCGGCACGAACTCGGCGGATCCGCAGTCTTCCACCTTGAGGCTCGTCCCGACCCGCATCACTCTTGCGAGCCGCTGCTTTCCCTCGGGACCGATCGGGATGACCAGCTTGCCCGTGCGCGAGAGTTGCTGCAACAGCGGCTCGGGCACTTCCGGCGCCGCGGCGGCGACGATGATGCGATCGAAGGGCGCCTGATCGGACCAGCCGTAGGTGCCGTCGAATACTTTCACCGAGGCGTTGTGGATCTTGAGGGTGCGGATCAACTCGACCGCGCGCAACGCCAGCTCGTTGATGCGCTCGATCGAGAAGACTTTCGCGCAGAGCTTCGAGAGCACGACGGCCTGATAGCCGGTGCCGGTGCCGATCTCGAGCACTTTCTCTTTTCCGGTCAGGTCGAGGAGCTCGATCATCCGCGCGACGATGTACGGCTGCGAGATGGTTTGTTTCGCGCCGATCGGGAGCGCCTTCTCGCCATAGGCCTGCGAGGCGACGAGCGTGGGAACGAAAAGATGCCGCGGCACCTCGCGCATGGCCCGCAGGATTCGCTCGTCTTTGATGCCTCTGTCCGTGACGTAGCGTTGGACCATGCCCTCGCGAAGGTGGGCGAAGTCGGGCTTCGGCGCGGCGTCATTCGTTCGTGTTGCCAAGGAGCTCCTCGAGCGATTTGAGCCGCGGGATGGATTCGTGATGGGTGAGGTCGAGGTGCAGCGGGGTGATGGCGATGCATCCACTCTCCACCGCCTCGAAGTCCGTCCCCTCGGCGGGATGCCAGGTCGGCTCGCCGCCGCCGATCCAGTAGTACGTCCGCCCGCGTGGGTCTTTCCGCTCGATGATTCCCTCGGAGTAAATGCGCGTTCCGAGCCGGGCCACGCGCACGCCGGTGAAGGCGACGGGGAAGTTGACGTTGAGAATGATGCGCGGATCGCGGTGTGAAACGAGCGCCCATCGGATGAGTTTCTCCGCAACCTCTGCGCAGCGCTCGAACGAGAATCCTTCGCCGACGAGCGTGGAGAATGCGATCGAAGGGATGCCGAGCAGCGCACCCTCAAAGGCGGCAGAGATCGTCCCCGAGTAGGTGACGTCGTCGCCGAGGTTGGGTCCGAAGTTGATGCCGGAGACGACGAGATCGGGGCGGTCGTCCTTCATCAGCTTGAGGATGGCCAGGTTCACGCAGTCGGCGGGGGTGCCATCGATGATGTATTCGCTCTCGCGCAGTTTGAGCAATCGCAGCGGCCGGTTCAGCGTGAGCGCATGCGACGCCGCGCTCTGCTCCCGATCGGGCGCGACGACCAGCACCTCGACGCCATCGATGCGCCGGCAAGCATCCGCAAGCGTGCGCAGTCCTTCGCTGTAAATGCCGTCGTCGTTGGTGACCAGGATGCGGGCCATGGCGCGCGCATGGTAGCGCAGGTCAGTGGTGGGTCGGAGTGAGCGTTTCGATTGCCTGAAGCAACGCCCGAGCATCCATGGACGGAATGGTTACTACGACAAATCTCGCGGCGGTATGCAGGTAATCCTCGCCCGACTCGTCGATGATGCGAATCATTCCGTCCTGCTCCGCATCGAGATCATCGAGTACGGGGTAGACCTTCAGCGGCTTGAGCGAAACCGCGTAGTCGGTGTTTCTGATGCAGATGGCAAAGCGAGATGTGTCTGACATTTCAGTCGAAGTAGCGTTTAACCTTCATATCGCGTTTTCCAATGCCGTGCGCTTCGTACCAGTGTAGTTCTGCAAGACGGATGCGCCCTGACTCCACGCGCACTGTGGCGACGCCCTTTAGTTTACGCCAGCGGCCGGGGCCGTAAGCATCGATGAGCTGCTGTAGATCACGAATCCCGCTTCCAGAGGCGATTGTCTCGATCGCTTCGATCCGTCCGACAACTTCAAACGCCTCGCGAAACACGGTCATTGCACGTTCGCGTTCGCCCGAATGAACTCGTCCACGTCCTTCTTCAATCTCGCCTGCGCTTTGCGGTCGATGTAGACCATGTGGCCGGTCTCGAAGTAGTCCATCGAGATGTTCTTGCGCAGGTCGGGGTCGAGTTGCATGCGTGCGAAGGTGTAGCGGGTGGCGGCGAAAGGCGTGGCCAGGTCGTAGTAGCCGTTGGCGACGAAGACCTTCATGTACGGGTTCTGGGCGATGGCGCCGCGCAGCGTTTCGGCGACGTCCACATAGCGATTCGATGCTCGGTCGTAGCTCCAGGGACGCACTTTGCCTGTGAGGATCTCGTACGGCAGGTCGGTGTCGAATTTCAGCTCGCGGCGGACGTAGTCGTTCAAGACGGCGGTGTACTCGCCGAAGATGGCGGAGTACGACGGATCCTGCTCGGTCGATTCGCCTGCGGCATCTCGGTCGATGCCGATGAAGCGGCCATCGAGGCGGCCGACGATGCGGCGTTGGTTGCGCAGGAGCTCCTTGTCGAAACGATCGATACGAACGCGAAGATTTGCGCGGTCGATGTACTCCGGCGAGAGACCGGTCAGCCGGGCCACTTTCGCGGCGACTTCGTGGCGCTCCTGATCGCTGATCCGGTCGCTTTGCATGAGTGCGTGGGTGTATTCGCCGAGGGCGAACTGTTCGGACTCGGCGACGGCGTGCTCCAGCGTGCCGCTTTGCAGATCGGTGGGAAGACGCTTGTGGTACCAGGCGATGGCGGTGTACGTCGGGAGAAAGAGCTCGTAGGCAAGGTCGTTGCCGCTGTCGAACGAGGCAGTCTCGAAGTTGAGGATCGAGGAGATGAGGACGATGCCGTTGAGGTAGAAGCCCTGCGATGCGAGCCAGCCCGAAAGACCCGCGGCGCGCGTGGTGCCGTAGCTTTCGCCGGCGAGAAACTTCGGCGATGACCAGCGGCCGTAGCGCGTCGTCCAGAGGCGGATGAATTCGCCGACGGACTGGATATCGGAATCGACGCCATGAAACTTGCTCGCGTCGGCAAACGGAATGGCCCGGCTGTAGCCGGTCGTGACCGGATCGATGAAGACGAGATCGGTAACGTCGAGAATGCTTCCCTCGTTGTCGACGGTGCGATAGGGCGGCCGGGCGGCGTTGCCCATGTCATCCGCGTAAGCAACTCGTTTGGGCCCAAACGCGCCCATATGCAGCCACACCGACGACGATCCGGGGCCGCCGTTGAAGGTGTAGGTGACCGGCCGGCGCGCGGGATCGGCACCGTCTTTCGTGTAGGAGGTGAAGAAGAAGCTGGCGCGCGGCTTTCCTTCCTCGTCTTTCATGATCATCGTGCCGGCGCGCGCCGTGTAGCTGATGGTCTGGCCGCCGATGGTGACGGTGTGCTGCGTCGTCGAGATCTTGTCTTTCGCGTCGGCAGGAGGTCTGCCGCTCTTCGCGTCGTCTCCCGCCCTTGTCGTCTCCGGCCGGTCGCCTCGGTCTTCGCTATCCGGCGCGGCGGCGATGTCCCGCCGAGCGCTTGGTGGTGCCGTCGGGCGGCTCGGTGCGGCTTCCGGCGACTGAGCGAAGAGGGGAACAACAGACAGGGCGAGGACCGCGAGGCAAAGCGCTTTTTTCATGGGGCGAATTGTATGGCAGCGCCCGTGACGCTATCGTTATCCGATGATCAAGAAAGTGACGCCCGTACTGATCGTCGACCGCATCGAGCCCCTCCTCCCGCTATGGGACGCCCTAGGCTTTGCTCGCGCCGCCGAGGTGCCGCATGGCGACGTCCTCGGGTTCGTGATCCTGACGCGCGACGGCGTCGAGGTGATGTACCAGACCTTCGCCAGCGTGCGCGGCGATGAAGCGAACGTACTCGATGGACCGCGCGCGATCGGCGCCGCAGCGGTGTTCATCGAGGTTGACGACATCGAGGCGCTGGCTGCGCTGATCCCATCCGGCACCGACGTGGTCGTCGCGCGAAGAAAGACGTTCTACGGCTCAACGGAAATCGTGATTCGAGACGGCGCGGGCAACGTGATCACGTTCGCGCAGTTTGCGCAGGAATCGACTGGCGCGGATTGACGCACGAGGGACTCTCATGACTACTCCACTGCCTCCCGATGTCGAGTGCGAAAAGCAACACCCGGTCCTGGCGGTCAGCGACGTTGTTGCGGCCGCACAGTTCTACACGGCGAAGCTCGGCTTCAAGCTCGCCTTCATCGCCGGCGATCCGCCCGAAATTGCGGGCCTGAACCTCGGCCACGTTCAGATGTTTCTGGAGCCGGGGAAGCCTGCCCCGGATGGCTGCGCGGTTTATTTCGTCGTCGGCGATGCGGACGAGCTGTTCGAGTTTCAGCGCGCCAACGGAGTCGACGTCGTCACGAATCCGGGGGATCGCGAATACGGGCTTCGCGACTACACGGTTCGCGATCTTTACGGCTACGAGCTTCGCTTCGGACATTACATCTACAACGTGGGTCCCGCGATCGAGATCGAGCGCGTCGATGTTTCCGTGCGCCTGGAGAAGCGGCTGGCCGCGCTGCTTCACGACCTGGCTGAGCACAACCACGTGAGTCTGACGAGTCTGTTCGAGGAGACGTTCCTGCACACGCTCGACGGAGTCGGCCCGCACGGAGACCGCACGCTCAAGTACATTCAGAAGCTGAAGGAAAAGCACGCCATCGACTACGACAGTCACGGGAGTTATCGGTTCGTGGAACGGTAGGTGGAATGAAGAGAGCGGCTCATCCGGATTCGAATGAG
>DATLVW010000688.1:0-2270 GCA_035577085.1 Thermoanaerobaculia bacterium | reverse complement strand
CCACCGGCTGCGGCGGGAGCGGCTATCGACTCGCCTACGCCGACGGCCCGATCGACGGCGACCAGATCATCGATATCGACGGCATCCCCGTCGCCCTCGACGACATGTCCGCCTCCCGCCTCGACGGCGCCATCATCGGATTCAACGCCGACGACGACGGCTACCTCCTCGACCATCCCGACGCAGTGGCTGCCGTATGGTGCGGGTGAGGGCAATTGACAATGGGCAATTGAAAATTGACAATTGAGACGGTCCGAACACCACCAAGCCCGTCTTTCGTTGTCAATTGTCCATTATCAATTGTCCATTCACTCGGAGGAGTCATGAGGATCCGCAGAGCACTCTCCGCAGCGCTGGTCGTAGCATCGATGACCATCGCCATCCCTCTCCAGGCTGGCTACTGCATGAAGCAGGATCAAGCCTGCTGCAAGGACCACAAGAGCTGCAAGAAAGAGCACATGGATTGCTGCAAGGGCTCGGCGAAGCTTCACTCCTGCACGTACAAAAAGGATTGCTGCGGCGACTCCTGCGGAATGCCCAAGAAAGCCGCAGAACCTGCGCAGAAACCCTCGTAGCGCCGTCTTTCTTTCGTAGCGCCGTCGGCCCGACGGCTGTTCCGCCGCCGGCCCGGCGGCGACCGACTCTTACCGTCCCTGAAGTTCCGCCCACTCCATCGCGTGGTACGTGATGATCAGATCCGCACCCGCGCGTTTGATCGACGTCAGGATCTCGTTCATCACCCGCGGCCCATCGATCCATCCCCGCTCCGCCGCCGCCTTCACCATCGAATACTCGCCGCTCACGTTGTAAGCCGCCACCGGCAGATCAAAGTTATCGCGCGCCACGCGGATCACGTCGAGATACGAAAGCGCCGGCTTGACCATGATCATGTCGGCACCCTCTTCGACGTCCAGCTCCATCTCGCGGATCGCTTCGCGCACGTTCGCCGGATCCATCTGATACGTGCGTCGGTCGCCGAACTGCGGCGCTGACTCGGCAGCCTCGCGGAACGGACCGTAGAACCCCGACGCGTATTTCGCCGAGTAGGCCATGATCCCGACGTCGGTGAGGCTGGCATCATCGAGTGCCGTGCGGATCGCACCGACGCGCCGGTCCATCATGTCCGAGGGGGCAACGAAGTCGGCGCCGGCCGCGGCGAAGGAAACCGCTTGCTTCGCGAGCAGCGGCAACGTCTGATCGTTGTCGACATCCTTCACCCCGTTGTGGTCGATGATGACGCCGCAGTGTCCATGGTCGGTGTACTCGCAGAGGCAGACGTCGGCCATCACCGTCATCTGCGGAACGGCGCGCTTGATCGCCTCGATCGCCGACTGCACCGGGCCGGCCGGATCCCACGATGCCGAGCCGATCCCGTCTTTGTACTCGGGCAGCCCGAACAACAACAGCGCACGGATGCCGAGGTCGTGGGCGCGGAGGGCTTGGTCAACGGCCTCGTGCGCGCGAAGCTGCCACACGCCCGGCATCGATCCGATCTCGATCTTCGGCCGGCTGTTCGGCACGACAAACAGCGGATAGATCAGATCCTCGGCGCGCACGACCGTCTCGCGAACCATCGCGCGGATCGAATCGGTGCGGCGCAGGCGGCGCGGTCGCCTCGTCGTCTGGGTAGTCGTGGTCTCAACCGGCAGCGTCAGTGTCTTCGTCGTCATCACTCTCTCCGTAGAAAAAGGCGCGCGCACACTCGGGGGAGCAGAAGCGCCGTCCCGTGGCGCGGTAAGCGCAGTCGTGGCAGAAGTGCTTCCCGCAGACCACGCAGCGTTCCAGCCGCGTACTCTCCTCGGGATCGCTGCAGCGGATGCATCGCCGCTCGTCGACGTCGGACATTCAGCCGCTCCCGCGCGAAATTTTTCACCGCGCGCCGGGTTGAGTATATCCTCCGGCAGCCCTCCCGATGGCGGTGTAGCTCAGATGGTTAGAGCGGGCGTCTCATAAGCGCTAGGTCCCCAGTTCGACTCTGGGCACCGCCACCAAACAACGTCTCTTACCATGTCCAACCAGACGCATCATAGTCGTGCGTGTCACGTGACACCGGCAAGCGTGCGCAAGCATGAATTTCTGATGCGTGACTCTCGGTTCGCACGCCAGCAAGTTTATTGGAATCATCACTTTAAGTGACTGTTCGATACCCGCGATTAGCCAAGGTTGATGCTTTGATTCGCGCGGCACGCACACTGGATTCTCACCGATTTCGGCCCTACCTTGTGGGCGTGTGGACCAGACGCCGTGGGAATTCAAAGGTCGGACTCGCG
>DATLVW010000687.1:0-5560 GCA_035577085.1 Thermoanaerobaculia bacterium | reverse complement strand
GCCAAGGAAGTCGAGGGGATGGACGCCCGCGAGCAGGCGCTCATCGATCTCCTGATGAAGCAGATCGACGGCACGGAGAACAAAGGCAACCTCGGAGCGAACGCGATTCTTGGCGTCTCGCTGGCCGTAGCGCACGCTGCGGCGCAGGCTTCCGGCCTGCCGCTTTTCCAATACCTCGGCGGACCCGGCGCGCGCACGCTGCCCGTGCCGATGATGAATGTCATCAACGGCGGTGCCCACGCCGATAACAACCTCGACGTCCAGGAGTTCATGATCATCCCGGCCGGCTTCGACGATTTCAGCGACGCTCTTCGTGCCGGCGCCGAGACCTTCCATCACCTCAAAGCCATCCTTCACGACCGCAAGCTGACGACAGCGGTCGGCGACGAAGGCGGGTTCGCGCCCGATCTTAAATCGAACGCCGAGGCGCTCGATCTGATCCTGACTGCAATCGAGAAGGCGGGATACAAGGCCGGCGAGCAGATCTTCCTCGGTCTCGACGTCGCCGCCTCGGAGTTCTTCGCCAAAGGGAAGTACGGCTTCGAAGCGGAATCGCGCAGCAGCGACGAGATGGTCGCCTACTACGAGCAGCTTCGCGCGAAGTACCCGATCATCTCGATCGAGGATGGGATGTCCGAGGGCGATTGGGACGGCTGGAAGACGCTGACGAAAGCGATGGGCAACGGCACACAGCTCGTCGGCGACGATGTCTTCGTCACCAATCCGTCGATCCTGGCGAAAGGAATCGAGCAGGGCGTCTGCAACGCCATCCTCATCAAGGTCAATCAAATCGGCACGCTGACGGAAACGCTCGACGCGATCGAGATGGCCAAGCGCGCCGGCTATCGCTCGGTCATTTCCCACCGCTCCGGCGAGACAGAGGATTCGACGATCGCCGACCTTGCCGTCGCCACGAACGCGGGGCAGATCAAGACGGGATCACTCTCGC
Organism: Thermoanaerobaculia bacterium; assembly: GCA_035577085.1. Lineage (GTDB taxonomy): Bacteria > Acidobacteriota > Thermoanaerobaculia > Gp7-AA8 > Gp7-AA8 > JADGNZ01. The sequence goes on along the minus strand of DATLVW010000687.1, from coordinate 4,611 downwards.
GCAGCGAGCGCATCGCCAAGTACAACCAACTGCTCCGCATCGAAGAGGAGCTGGGCGATGCCGCGGTGTTCGCGGGGAAGGCGATTTTCAGGGCGAAGGTGTAAAAAGACATCGCGCCACTGAGATCTCACATCGGTCTCGCAGATGTCGAGGTTCGCCTCGGAGCTAAATAGTTTGGCCCCCGAACTCGATAGTTCGGCTGGGGAACTAAATAGTTCAGGCCGAGGAACTAAATAGTTCGATCCGGGAACTAATTAGTTCGGTCGGGGAACTAAATAGTTCAGACTGGGAACTAAATAGTTCGGCCCGGGAACCAAATAGTTCGGCCCGGGAACTAAATAGTTCGCGCTGGGAACTAAATAGCTCGGGCCGGGGAGCTAAATAGTTCGGTCGGGGAACTAATTAGTTCGACCCGGGAACTAATTAGTTCGAGCGGGGAACTAATTAGTTCGACCATTGAGCGACGCAAACTACTGAATGGATGTCAGTTATCGCTATCTCACGCGAAAAAGCGAAGGAACAGCTTGATAAAGGGGCGGGTGTCCTGTTTTGAGGGCATCGTCCTATTGGTCACGACGACGCTGTCGTGATGGTTTCGTTCTAACTGCGCAGAGGAACGAGCCCGCTCAGTTCCTCGAGCCCCGTAACCGGCGCATCGCGGCGCGCGATCTCGACGACATCGTCGCGGCCGAGCTGCTTTAACGCATCCTGCTCGAACCCGCGAAGCGATTGATCGCACGCGCAGTCATTCTCCGGCGTGATGTAGTTGGCGATGATGCCGCCGATCCGCATACCCCGCTCTTCGACCGATGCGATGAGGCGCTGGCTCTCGGCGATGACGATGCGCTCCGGCCGCGTGACGACGATGACGCGCGTGGCGTCCGATTGCATCGTCTCCTCGAGCGCGTGAAGCGCACGCGACGCGCGAATCAGCTCCTCGGCCAGCGAGCCGGCAGGGATCAGCTCGCGGTAGCGAAGAAGGATGCGCATGAACTCGCGCACCCACTCGCCGGCGGTCTTTGGGAGATCGATGAGGCGAAGGAAATGGCCGGTGGGCGCAGTGTCGACGATGATGCCGGACTGCGACTCGTCGGCGATCAGATCGGCGAGCCGGGTGATTGCGAAGAGCTCGTCGGCGCCCGGCGGCGCAATCTCGACGAGTTTCTTCATCGCCTCGGCGTCGTAGGCGACGGTCATTCCGCCGGGGGTGATGGCCCCGATGGCGCGGTCGATCTCCTCGCCGAGGGAATCGCGGAACCGGCGCCACTTCTCGCGCGTGTCGATCGTCTCGACTGCGAGATTGGGTGGAGGCTGCTGGTGGGCGAAGACATCGCGAAGCGTGTGTGCGGGATCGACGGAGATGACGGTGTAGTGCTTGTCGGGACTGCGTGCCGCGAGTTGGAGAGCGATGGAGACGGCGGAGGTGGTCTTCCCGACGCCGCCTTTGCCGGCGAGGAACATCATCCTCGCGGGTTTTACGTAGGTCGGACTCTCTAGTCCGACTTGCTCGTGATGTCGGACTGGAGAGTCCGACCTACGTAAAACGCCGCTGCCCCACTTCGCGATCGCATGCGCGGTGTCAAGCGGCACGCACGATCGCGGCGCATCGATGATCGGTGCCAATCGTTTGCGCGCCTCCGCGTCGCGCTCCGCGCGTACGCGATCGCGTTCGCAATCCGGATCGGCAATCGCTCGATTGAGCACCGTGAATGGGACATTGATTCCGTCGGCACGTACGTCGCGCGTGAGGCGCTCGGTTTGATCGACGACCCACGGCTCGGACAGCGTCACAGGGACGAAGACGGTTCGCGCGGAGTCGGGGAGCAGGTCGCGCGTGCGGCTCGCTTCTGATTCGAACTGATCGACGAATGCGTCCATGGCATCGCGCACGTCGCGTCTTGTGAACTGGCGGACCATGCCGCGATGCTTGGCCTGCATCGACTCGAGTGCTTCGGCGAACTGGCGGAAGTGATCCGCGGACGAGAGCATTCGCAGCGTGTGGCCGGTCGGCGCGGTGTCGACGACGATGGTCGCGTCGGGGTTCGCCGCCACGAGCTCGCCGATGCGCATCCACGCCATCAGCTCGTCGACGCCCGGTAGCGATAGCTCGAAGAAACGCCGCAGCTCGTCTTTGTCGAGATACGTTCCGCGGTCGCCGAGCTCGAGAAAACTGTCGAGGTTTCGATCGAGAAAACGGCGGTAGAGCGCCGCCGCATCGAGCGCTTCGGTTTGCAGCTCGCCATGAAGGATGTCGGTCAGATTCGATGCCGGATCCGTCGTGAAGAGAATGACTTTGCGCGACGCAGCGAGGTGCAGCGCCGCTGCGATCGAGACCGTGGTCTTGCCGACGCCGCCTTTGCCTCCGATGAGGATCACGCGGCGGCCGGCGAGCTGGTCGAACGCGGCGGCGAGCGTCACTGACCGTATCCGGTGAAGATTCCGATGCCGCTATCGTCGTCGTCACCGCGCTGCTGGCGGGCGATCTCTTCCTTTCGTGCCCGGATCTCACGCAGCGCCTGAAAGACCTGTGCCTCCTGCTGCGTGTACTCCTCTTCGGTCAGGTCGCCGACCTCGAGCATCATCTGCAGCTCGATGAGCCGCTCCTTCCAGGGCTGATCGTTCATCAACTCCTCGTTCGCCATCGTCTGGATCTGTTTCATGACCCAGTTGAAGCCCGCGATGGGGAGCTTGATGGGAAGCATGAGGATGTCGTCGAGGAGGAACATGGCACGGTTGCCCGTTGCTTAACTGCCGCTCTGACCTCTCTCCAACTTCAGCCGGATGTTCACGAAGTTGTATGGCGGCCACGGGCCTGTGTAGAGGAACGACAGTTTGTTCTCGTACTTTTTGGCGATCTCGGTGATCTGGTCGTCGAACGTTTTGGTCTTCTCGCGGTCGACGAGGAAGGCGGCGTTCATGATCATCTTGTCGCCGATCGGTTTGTTCGATCGCGAAGCGATAGCGGCATCGCGCAGCGCTTCGTAAATTTCGCTTACGTACGCATCGGCTTTCGCCTGGAGTGCCGACTCGACGACGCGGCCGAGCTGCATGCGCGAGAAGTAGGTCGACGTCGACGTGTTCGATGAGATCTCGTCCTTCAACCGGCGGATCTCTTCGTTTTCCGTCTCGATCTCGCGGATGACCTGGTCCTTGTCCCAGTTCACTTTCAGGCCGAACTCGATCTTCCCGTCCATCTTCTGGAGCACGTCGGAGAGCGCGTCGTAAGTCCCTTTAAGGAACTCCTTGATGTCGTTCTCGGTGCGGAAGACGGTGCCGAAACTCATCGGCAGCACGGTGAAATCCTTCATCACGAGCTCGTTCACGTGCTCGTGGGCGAGGGCGTTTTCACGCGTTGGATCGAAGACAATCAACGGGCAGTTGGAGACGACGGCCGCGAATTCTTTGTAGGGGACGCTGTAGACCTTGTCGCCGCGGCCACCGATTCCGACGGGGCCGAAGTCGCGCGGGATTTCGGTCTTGATGATGCAGTAAACGTACTTCCCCTGCTCGGTCTCGGACTGCTGTGTTTGTGCTTGATCTTCCATTGTGGCGGCCTCGATGGAGAGCATGCAAAGCATACAATACAAGCGAATTGCCAACACCCCGGCTCGCCTCTCTAACCGAATCGTGGTTCCGGAAACACAAGCGCCCGCTGCCATGGCGTGAGGGCTACGAACCGTACCGGGTCTGGGTGTCCGAGGTAATGCTGCAGCAGACGAGGATGGAGGTCGTCCTCGGCTACTACGAGCGGTTCTTGCGGCGCTTTCCCACGGTTGGTGATCTGGCTCGCGCGAGCCTGGATGACGTCACGGCAGTCTGGTCAGGACTCGGCTACTACCGCCGCGCGCGCATGCTGCGCGAGGGAGCGATCGACGTGATGGAGCGCTTCGGCGGCCTGATCCCGAAGTCGGTCGATGAGCTGATGTCGATCGCGGGAATCGGGCGTTACACGGCAGGCGCAATTGCTTCGATTGCTTACGGCCAGCGGGCACCAATCGTCGATGGCAACGTCGCCCGGATCATGGCGCGGCTCTTCGCGTTCGAAGCGCCGCTTTCGGCGCCGGCGCTGATGCGTGAAGCGTGGGTACATGCCGAGGAGCTGGTCGCGTCATCGAAATCGCCGCGCGATCTCAATCAGGGGCTGATGGAGTTGGGCGCGCTCGTCTGCACGCCGCGCAATCCGAGTTGCGGCATCTGTCCGTTGCGGCGGGGATGCGCGGCATTCTCTGCGGGCCGTGTCGATGAGTTTCCGCGGCCCAAAGCGAAGGTCGCCACGCGCGAAATGCACATTCCGCTCTATCTCGTGGTCGATCGCGAGGGACGCGTGCTGATGCGGCGCGAATCGGGCCAACTGATGCGCGGGATGTTTCATCTTCCGCACGGCGATACGACGCTCCTCACCGGCGCACCGCTGCGCGTCGGCGTTGTCGAAACGCTGGGCACATTCCGTCACACGGTGACGAACCGCAGGATCACGTTCGAAGTCTTCGCGGTGACGCGGCGGCTTCGCACGCGAGGTCGGGAGTACGCGTGGATCGATCCCAAACGGCTCGCCGCAATTCCGCACCCTTCCTACGTCCGCAAAGCGTTGCAGCTCGCCGGAATCGGCCA
>DATLVW010000686.1:0-9663 GCA_035577085.1 Thermoanaerobaculia bacterium | reverse complement strand
GATTCTCGCAAGGCGGTCTGATGGCCATCGACGCCGGTTTCCGCACGAAGCAGAAAGTCGCGGGCATCGTCGTCATGAGCGGCGCGATCTACGAGGCAGACATGCCCGACTTTCGCGCACATCGCGACCTGTCCGTTCTCGTCATCCACGGCACGCAGGACGACATGGTCAAAGTTCTATACGCGCGCCGAACCCGCCACATCCTCGAGGAGCACGGCGTGATCCCGGAGTATCACGAGTTCCCGATGGGCCATCACGTCACGCAGGAGCCGATGTTGGTGGTGCGGGAGTTTCTGAAGCGTGTTTTGTAACGCAGACGCACGGGCCGGAATCAACGCCTATCGTTATATTCTCCGCGCATGAACGACCGCTTCGCCGCCCTCTATCCGCAGCATCTTGAGACCGTGAAGGCCCGCCACGACAAAGCGCTGACCGAGGCGGGGTTCGATCACATCATCATCTTTGGCGGCGAGATCCATATTCAATTTCTCGACGACTCGTTCTATCCGTTCAAGGTCAATCCGCATTTCAAGTCGTGGGTGCCGATCATCGACAACCCGCACTGCTTCATCGTCTACACGCCGGGCAAGACCCCGCTGCTCGTCTACTACCAGCCGGTCGATTACTGGTACAAGCCGGCGGGCGCGCCACAGGGATACTGGACCGATCACTTCGACGTGCGCGTCATAGGGACCGCGGAAGCGGCCAAAGAGTTCTTTCCGACGACGGGACGCGCAGCATTCGTCGGTGAGCAGAGCGATCTGCATGGCGGTGAAGCGAATCCCGAGGGGCTGCTGAACGCGCTGCACTTCGAGCGCTCGTGGAAGACCGATTACGAGATCGCCTGCCTCACCGAGGCCAACGTGCGCGGCGTGCGCGGACATCGCGCGGCGGCGCGTGCGTTTCGCGAGGGGAAGTCGGAGTTCGAGATCCACATCGACTATCTCCTGCACTCCAGCCAGGCCGAGGAGGAACTCCCCTACGGCAACATCATCGCCCTCAACGAAAACGCCTCGGTGCTTCATTACCTCAACCACGTGCGCGAGCAGCCGGGCGATCTACGCTACTCCTTCCTGATCGACGCCGGCGCCCAATGCAACGGTTACGCGTCGGACATCACCAGAGCGTACGCGCGCGACGAACAGGGCGAGTTCGCGCGGATGATCGAGGCGATGGACGCGATGCAGCAGCGCCTCTGCACGATGGCGAAACCGGGCGTGAACTACATCGACATCCACATGGCCGCGCATGCCGAGGTGGCGAAGATTCTTTTCGACTTCGGCTTTGTGCGCGATGTCGATGCGGAGGGCATCGTCGAGAAAAAGATCAGCTCCGCCTTCTTCCCCCACGGCGTCGGTCACTTCCTCGGATTACAAGTTCACGACGTAGCCGGCTTCCACGGAAATCGCGCCGGCTGCATCATCGCCAAGCCGGAAGGCCATCCCTACCTGCGCCTCACGCGTATCATCGATCCACGCATGGTCTTCACGATCGAGCCCGGCCTCTACTTCATCGAGTCGCTGCTGTCCGATCTGCGCAAGAGCGAGAACGCGAAGTACATTAACTGGAGCAAGGTGGATGACTTCCGCAAGTTCGGCGGGATCCGAATCGAGGATGACGTCGTGGTGACGGATGAGGGGCATATCAATCTGACGCGCGATGCGTTTGGGGGTTCTTAGAAGCGTTTCACGCGGAGACGCGGAGTACGCGAAGGGTTTCTTCGCGGCTTCGCGTCTTCGTGAGCGCTTTTCAACGAGAACCTGAACGCTGAAGTAAGCCGCCGCGAATCTCATCGAGCACGACGCGCCAGTCCTCGCCCCGTTCCTTCACCGCATCGCGCGACCGCCGCTCGATCTCAACGGCCCAGGCGCGCTGCACATCGTTGTCTGATGCCTCCAACCTCGTCTCGACCATGTGAAGGAGTTTACCTCGGGAGCATAAATGAGACTCAATCCCACTTGCCCGACGCGCTCGAATGCGAGATCATCGCCTCGGAGCGGTGACCACGGGTCCAAGTTCCGGCTTCGAGATCTTTGTGCCGGGGCGTCAGGACAGCTCTCAGAGCGAGATCCCGTTATCGGGAGCGCCTATCTCATTTGTCGGCACCGCTCCTTTTTCCTTCTCTACTCAGGTTGAGCGCAACCACGGCGCCTTCCGGATGACTCATCTCCCGTATCGCGATCTCGTCCTCCCTCATCACGATCACGGTTGACGAGCGAGTGCCATAACCGCGGTCGGGCAGCGCGACGAAGACTTCCTGTTCGATCGGCCCACCGCGCGGCGTGGTCAGGAAGCGCATCAGTTCATCAACAAGTTGACCAGGCGGATGGTCGAGCACACCGGCCATCGCCTCGCGCGCGAGGACAATCTTCGGCCAGTCGATCAACGCAGGTGCGTTGCTGACGGCGAAGATCCCGACGGGCAGCAAGGTCGCGGGCACATCGCTGGCGACGTGCGCGACGCGGGCTCGATCGCCGGCGATGAGATGGAATCCGGCGTATTCATTCGGCTTGATCTGCTGCGCGTAGTCGAGCGGATCGAGGTCCGATCGCACGAAGTTCCCAACCAGTTCTCCGCGCGAGCGTGGATTGGCGACATTGATGCCGCGGATGTTCGTCACGGCGGCGAAGCGGCCTTCCTGCGTGATTGCGAGCCAGCTTCCGCCGACGCGGAGATCACGGCCGCCGGCGATGTTCTTAGCGTCATCCCAACGATGAAGCGGTCGCGTGGGGCGGTCGTAGAACTCGTCGCGGTTCGCTGCGATGACGATCGGGAAGTGCGCGGAGGTGTGGACGGCGATGGCGATGAGGCACATGGATGTTCGATAGTAATGCCGGTCTCAAGGTCGCCGCCGGCGCTACGTCGTTTATCGGGGCAGAAGATGCTTCTGCACTTTGCCAAGCGCGGTGCGGGGGATCGAATCGACGCGCACGAATTGGCGAGGGACCTTGAAGGATGCCAGTTGTTCGCGGCAGAGGCGCTCAAGGGAATCGATGTCGAGTGCGGACTCGGACGCAGCAACGATGAACGCGACCGGGACTTCTCCGCGCAGTTCGTCCGGCTCTCCTACCACCGCGGCCTCGGCCACTCCGGGTTGTTCGAGCAGCATCTCTTCGATCTCGCGCGGATAGATGTTGAAGCCGCCGGAGATGATGAGATCGGACTTGCGGCCGAGCAGCGTGTAGTAGCCGTCATCGGAACGCGCCGCCAGGTCGCCGGTGCGGAACCGGCCGTCTGTGAACGCGGCGGCGGTGGCATCGGGACGGCGCCAGTAGCCGGCGAAGACATTCGGACCACGAACGAGTAGCTCGCCATCTTCGATGCGCACGGAGATGCCGGGCAGCGGAAAGCCGACGGTCCCGGCGCGGCGCTCACCGATGTACGGATTGCTCAGCGTCATGAAGGTCTCGGTCATGCCGTAGCGCTCGAGGATGGCGCGGCCGAAGAGCTCGCGGAATCGGTCGAACAGGTTCGCCGGCAACGGAGCGGAGCCGGATACGAACAGGCGCATTCGCGCCCCGATCTCGCGTGCGGCCTCAGGCGGCGTCTCGAGCAAGCGCATATACATCGTCGGCACACCGAAGAAGAGTGTCGGCTGGAACTCGTTGAATTCATTGAGCGCTGTTCGGTGGTCGAAACGCTCCAGCAAACGCATCCGGCAGCCACTGGCCAGCCAGCAGTGCAGACCGTTGCCGAGGGCGTGGATGTGAAAGAGCGGGAGCGCGAGGAGGAAGCGGTCGCGGTCGCTGATCTGCCACATCGTCAACAAGTTGACGGCATTGGCGGCGAAGTTGTTGTGTGTCAGCACGGCGCCCTTCGACGCGCCGGTGGTGCCGGACGTGTAGATGATCGCGGCGGGGGTGTCACCGTCGAGATCTTCGGCCGGCCGCTCGCTGCTCGCGTTCTCTGCTTCCATCATCAGCGCCGGTAAGTCCTCCTCGCGGATCACGAATCGCGGCTCCGCGTCGCCGGTGATGTGCGCGATCTCGCGGTCGCGGTAGAGAATGTTGATCGGAACGAAGATCACGCCCAGCTTGACGCAGGCTAGGTAGAGATCGATCAGCTCGATGCGATTGGCGAGGTAGACGGCGAGACGGTCGCCCTTAATCAGCCCGCGGGCGCGAAGTGCATGGCCGAGACGGTTGCTGCGATTCTCGATCTCGCCGAATGTGAACTGCGCACCTTCCCACTCCAACGCGATCTGGTCTCGCCGGACGATAAGCGAGAGATCGAAGAGGTGAAGAAGGTTCATGGCGGCACGATGATATTGCGTGGTGGGGTGTGGGGAGTGGGGTGTGGGGGGGGTGGGAGGAGCCTGAGCCGAGTGATGCCTGCGCCGTACGCCCAAACGTTAATCAAACTCCCACACCCTACGCCCCACTCCCCACACCCCGAAACCCCATCGCACGCTGCTTGCACTCGAAATCAGCGCAGTGGCAAATCAGAAGACAACACGCAAGCGCGCCGTCGGCGCGGAGATCATCGACGGTGGCGTCGACTTCCGCCTCTGGGCACCTGACCGCAAGAATGTCAGCGTCGTCATCAACGGTCGAGCAATTCCTCTCGACCGCGAGGCAGACGGCCATTTCCGAGGAACCGTGGCTGACGCGCGCGCAGGCACCCGTTATCGATTTCGCCTCGATGACGACGACAAGCTCTATCCCGATCCTGCCTCACGCTTTCAGCCCAACGGCCCACATGGCGACTCCGAAGTCGTCGATCCTGCCGCGTATCGATGGAACGACGGCGCGTGGGCCGGTGTCGACAAGCGCAATCTCGTCATCTACGAGATGCACATCGGCACCTTCACCGCCGAAGGTACCTGGCGCACTGCCATCGCCCACCTCGGCGCGCTTCGCGACATCGGCATCAACCTTCTCGAAGTTATGCCCGTTCACGAGTTCCCTGGACGCTTCGGCTGGGGATATGACGGCGTCGACCTCTGGGCGCCGTCGCATTTGTACGGCCGCCCCGATGACTTCCGCGTTTTTGTCGACGCCGCTCACGCTCACGGCCTCGGCGTCATTCTCGACGTCGTCTACAACCACTTCGGGCCCGACGGCTGCTATCTCCGACAATTCACGAAGAACTACTTCACGAACAAGTACGTGAACGACTGGGGCGAGTCGATCAACTTCGACGGCGATGGTTCCGCCGGCGTGCGCGAGCTCGTCTCCGAGAACGCGGCGATGTGGATCGGCGAGTTTCATCTCGACGGATTGCGCCTCGACGCCACGCAGTCGATCAACGATGCGTCCGATGAGCATGTTCTCGCGCTGATCGCGCGGCGTGCACGGGCGGCTGCGACCGATCGATCAATCTTTCTCGTCGCGGAGAATGAGCCGCAGGATGTCGCGCTCATCGACGACTACGGCCTCGATGCGCTCTGGAACGACGACTGGCATCACGCGGCAATGGTCGCCGCAACGGGACGGCGCGAGGCTTACTACACCGACTACTTCGGCACGCCGCAGGAATTCGTCTCGATGGCGCAGTTCGGCTTTCTCTATCAGGGACAGTACTACTCATGGCAGAAGGAGCCGCGCGGCACGTCGTCGCTACACCTATCGCCGAGGCAACTCGTCTGCTTCACGCAGAATCACGACCAGATCGCCAACTCGGGACGCGGCGAGCGGCTGCAGCAACTGACGAGTCCCGGCCGGTTTCGCGCGCTGACCGCACTGCTCCTCCTCGGACCAAACACGCCGATGTTGTTTCAGGGGCAGGAGTTCGGCGCAGCCACCCCCTTCCTCTACTTTGCCGATCACAATCCTGAGCTGGCGAAGGCCGTGGGCAAAGGGCGCCGCGAGTTTCTGGAGCAGTTCCCTTCCCTGCTCAAGATGAAGGGCCAGTTCGCGCCACCCGAGGCCGAGGAGACGTTCAGGCGATGCAAACTCGATGATCGTGAGCGGGTCGCGAACGTGGAGATGATTGCTCTTCATCGCGACCTTATACGGCTCCGCCGCGAGATGAGCGGCACGGTGCGCGGTGCCGTGCTCGCCGAGGAGGCGTTCGTGCTCCGCTTCGACAATCGCCTCCTGATCGTCAACCTCGGGCGCGAGGTGCACCTCGACGTCGTCCCCGAACCGCTTCTCGCGCCGCCAACGAAGCAAAAGTGGGAATTACTCTGGTCGAGCGAATCGCCGGACTACGGCGGCACAGGAACGCCGGCAATCGAGATCGGTGGGAGATGGTGCTTATCGGCGCAAGCGGCCGTACTACTGGCCGCAACGTAGTGCAGACATTCTTGTCTGCATGCGGCGGGCGTCCTCGCCCGGCGCTGATGGGCGGGAATGATCGACAGAGACGAAGACAACAAAGACAGCACTGTCAGCGCGGAAACTGCAATCCCGCCAAAACCACCGCCGGGCAGGGACGCCCGGCGGTAGCAGGCAAGAATGCCTGCACTACGTGGTCAGCAATTTGCCGGGCCACGCTTCCTCGGCTTTGCGGATCCAGTGGCCGGTGCGGATCTCGGAGAGGCGGTCGGCGGTGGTGTCGAAGATCGTCGTGTGCAGGTCGCCACGATCGCGGAACTCCGCTCGGCTCAGCGCTTCGATGCGGCCGTCGGCGTGACGGACGAAGACGCGGTTGGCGTCGAGGATCGAGACGCCGAGCTCCTGTTCGAATTGCTTGAGAAGGCCGAACATCCTGTCGATTGAGCACCCCGAGGTCTCGCTGCGCTCGTCGACGGCAAGGGCGAGGAAACTGCCGTAGAGCAACTCGCGCGCGGACGTGACCGGAACGTCGTGCGCCGCCCACCCATCGAGAAAGCGGTCGACGCGGTCGAGAAACTGTTTGCTCTGTGTTTCGTTCAACGCAGGCGAGATGGCGAACAGCCACATGCGGGCGTGGTCGTCGAGTTGGTTGATGTCAATTCGTGGCACGATGTCTCCTTGGAAGGATGAATGATGAACGGGTAACCGGCTGCATTATTCATCGTTCCTCCTTCATCCTTCATCATTGATCCTTCATCATTCACTCTCATGAGCCTCGCAAGATTGATGCAACGTTTCAAAGGTGGCGTCTGTACCGACGAGGGGCCGCCGCAACAGCAGGACCCGCTGCGCCTCGCCACGGCAGCTGTGCTGCTCGATATTGGTTACGCCGACGGCACACTCAGCTCCGAGGAGGATGAGGATCTCCTCAGCTACCTCAAACGCGCCTTCGCTCTCGATGACACGATGGCGCAGGAGCTCGTCAAAGCGGCCGACGAGATCCGCACGCAATCGATCGACCACTACGCGCTCACCAACTTCATCCGCACCAGCGCTCCGCTCAACGACCGCATCGAGATCGTGAAGACGATGTGGCGGATCGCGTACGCGGACGGCCGGCTCACAGACTACGAGAACTACCTCGTCCGCAAACTGGCCGACCTCCTCGGACTCGAGCATCACGTGATGATCGATGCAAAGGTGAGCGTCCTGCGGGAGCTGGGATTGGCGACGAGCTGATTTGCGGGGGTCGCGTTTCGGGAGTCGGGAGTCGGAGAGCGCTCTGGCTCGTGACCGCTCGGCTCCGACTCCCGACCCCCGACGCCCGTTCGGTCTACGTATAGACTCCCGCGGATGACCGAAAAACATCACGTTGCCATCATCGGTGCGGGTCCGATCGGGCTCGAGCTGGCGGTGGCGTTCAAGCAGTTCGGGATCGACTATGTCCAACTCGACGCTGGACAGATCGGTTCGACGATCGAGTGGTATCCGATTCAGATGCTCTTCCACTCCAGCTCCGAGCGGTTGGGACTGGCGGGCGTTCCGATTCAGACTTCGACGCAGCAGAAGATCACGCGGGAGGAGTACCTCGCCTATCTCCGATCGATCGTGCTGCAGTTTGGTTTGCAGATTCGTTCGTACGAGCGCGTCATGCGCGCGACGCGACTGCCGGGCGGTGAATTCGAGTTGATGACGCGCGCCGTGGACGGCGAGCATCGCTATCAGGTCGATCACGTCGTCCTCGCCATCGGAGCCTTTCACGCGCCGCGAATGCTGGACATCCCGGGCGAAGAGATGGCGCACGTCAGCCACTACTTTCACGATCCACACACGTACTTCGGCAAGAAGCTGCTCATCGTCGGCGGACGCAACTCATCGGTCGAAGCGGGGGTCCGCTGCCAGCGCGCCGGCGCGGATGTGACGCTCAGCTATCGCCGCGACGACTTCGATCCGAAGGTCGTGAAGTTCTGGCTGCTGCCCGAGGTGCGGGCGCAGATTCGCGACGGGCTCATTCGCTACCTTCCTCGCACAACTCCTACCGAGATCGGCAATGGGACCGCACTTCTCGCACCGACCGACGATCGCGGCGCCCTCACCCCGGACGCCGTGCCGACGGAGATCGACGCCGATTTCGTGCTGCTGCTGACCGGCTATCGCCAGGATTCGACTCTCTTCGATCAACTCGGCGTCGAGTTGCGCGGCGACGATCGCCAGCCTGTTCACGATCCCGAGACGATGGAGACGAACGTGCCAGGCGTCTTCGTCGCCGGCACCGCGGTCGCGGGAACACCCCCGCGCAAGGTGACGGTGATCGTCGAGACCTGCCACGTGCACGTACCGCGAATCCTGGCCGCGATTCAGGGAAAGCGCGTGGCGTTGCCGGATGGGGCGGTGGACGATTAGATCGGGGGAGCACAGACAAGAGTGTCTGTGCCACACCGATTCCGGATGTACAACGACAAGAGTGCTCGTGCCACAGGGAGTATGTGATGTGGCACAGACACTCCTGTCTGTGCACCATAAGGCCTTACTGCGTCATCAGCGCGAACCCGATCATCTTGTACAGCAATCGCGCGCCGACATTCGCGTCCCACTCCGTCTGGCCAGGCGCGACTTCGCAGAGGTCGAGGCCGACGATGCGTTTCTTTGCGCGGACGATCGCGCGCAGAACTCCGATCGCTTCGTTCCAAGAGAGACCACCAGGCACCGGCGTTCCGGTCGACGGGCAGAGCGTCGGATCAAGGCCGTCGATGTCCCAGGAGAGGTAGACGTCATTCGGCAGCGCACCGACGATCTCGTCAGCGATCTCCGCCCACGTCGCCCCTTCGTCCTTGCGCGCAGCGAGATCGGAATCGAAGAACGTCACGATGCGCCCACCCGAATTCTCGATCATCGCTGACTCGGCATTGCTGAGATCGCGCACGCCGAACTGCACAAGCTTCGCGACACCGCCGATCTTCGTCATCACGTTGTGAAAGATGGAGGCGTGAGACCAGGTGAAGCCTTCGTAGGAGTCGCGCAGATCTGCATGGGCATCGAGATGAAGGATGCCGATGCCAGGATAGGTTTCGGCGTAGGCCTGCATGGCGCCAAACGGGACGGAGTGATCTCCGCCGAGGGTGACGGCCATCTTGCCGGCGTCGAGGAGTGCGCGCGTCTGCTCGTGAACCCACTCGTTTACCAGCTCCGAGATCGCATTCACCTCGGCCACCGCTTTTCGCGTCGCGCTATCGACCGGGCCGCCCTTTTCGATGACTGCGGCATGGATCTCTTTCGCCTTCCGATTGCAGCGCTCGATCTTCTTCGGGATGTCGAGCATGGCGATCCCGGCTTCGTAGGGGCGGCCGGTATCGCGGTCGAAGAGATCGACCTGCTTCGACGCCTCGAAGATCGCGCTCGGCCCGTTCGAAGTGCCGCCGCCGTACGATGTGGTCGCCTCGTACGG
>DATLVW010000685.1:0-6232 GCA_035577085.1 Thermoanaerobaculia bacterium | reverse complement strand
GCTCCGACCCCCGACCCCCGAACAGCGGCAACCTTGTCCGGTGTTTGCGGGTAGCTCGAGAGCCATGATGGCCTTTGGATGGCGCTCAAAACGTGATGTGTCATCCTGAGCCGCCGAAGCCGCCGCAAGTTTCACGACGCTCGCACCCGGCAGGCATCGGCGGCGTAGGACGGTCGAAGGATCTCAAAATACGAAGATCCCGTTCGTGCGTCTTCGATCACGATCGCTCGCGCTGGGCGAACACGATCTGCGAAGTTTGAGATCCTTCGACGTCCTACGCCGCCGCGCACGCACAGCGCAAACATCTCGATTCACGCGGGCGGCTGCGGCAGTCTCAGGATGACACCAGGATGACACCAAGCTCGATTTCGTGACTCCGACAAGCCAGACCCGAGAATCCACAATCAACTACCCGAGAATTGGCTCCGACCCCGACCCCCGACCTCCGAACACCGACCCCCGAACACCGAACACCGACACCCGAACACCGACACCCGCCCTTCCCACTCCCCACCCCCCACCTCCCACACCCTACAATGCCCCAGTGCCTTTCCAATTCCGGCTGGCTGCGGTTCCGTGGGTGGTGATGTGCGTGGCGCTCGTCACGCTTGCGGGCGTCATCGTGATGCGGCAGCGGGCTTCGCGGGTGGCGCGGCTCTTTTCGCTGATGCTGTTTCTCGTCGCGGGGTGGTTTCTCGGGTACGCGGCGATGTTCTCGACGTCGTCCCCATCCCTGGCGGCGATGTTCGGGCGTATGGCGATCGCTTGCGTGGCCTTTCTTCCCGCGGCGGTCTTCGACTTCACGGCGACCTCGATCCGCTCCTACGTTCGCGACCGCGTCATCGTTTTGAGTGCCTGGACCGCTGCCGCTGTGTTCGCGGTCCTCATTCTGGCTACGGATCTGATCATCGACGGCACCCGGCAGTTTGCGTGGGGGAGGTATCCGAGGGCGGGCTCGGGCGGAGCGATCTTCCTCGTCTACTTCTTCGCCGTTCTCGCGTTGCAGATGTACACGTACGCGGTCGAATACCGAAAGACCACCGACGAGCGGAGGCGCCGCCGGCTCCTCAACCTCATGGCCAGCTTCGGCATCGTCTATCTGTCGGCCATCGATTTCGCGCCGATGTTCGGCGTCGATCATCAACCGGCTGGCTACGTGCCGGTCTTCGCTTTCGTTCTGTTCGCCTGGCGCTCTATCCGCAGTCATCGCTTCTACAACATCACCGCCGCGCGGGCCGCGCGCGAGATTCTCGACACCATGGCCGACGCTCTTTTCGTCATCGACAGCGAAGCGCGGATCCGCGTCGTCAACGATGCCGTGCACAAGCTCTTCGGTTACACGGAGCCCGAGATCCTCGGCAAGACCATCGACACGATGGAGTACATCGACCACGAAGGGAGCATCTCGCGGACGCTGCATAACATGCTGCGCCGGGCGCCGATCCGCGACGAAGAGCGCATCTTCTGCACGAAGAACGGCGAGCCGATCGACGTCAGCATCGCGGTCTCCTCGCTGCACGAGCGGGAGATCGAAGGAGGCGCGGTCGTCATCGCGCGCGACATCCGCGAGCGCAGGCGGGCGCACGACGAGTTGCACGCCTTTACGGTCAAGCTGCAGCAGAGCAATCGCGAGCTCGAGGACTTCGCCTACGTCGCGTCGCACGATCTGCAGGAACCGTTGCGGAAGATCCAGGCGTTCGGCGACCGGTTGCGGGCGCGCTATGCAGATACGCTGACCGGCGAGGGAGCCGACTACCTCAAACGAATGCAGGCCGCGGCGGCGCGCATGCAGACGCTAATCAACGATCTGCTCGTCTTCTCACGGGTGACGACGAAGGCGCAGCCGTTCGTGCCGGTGGATCTCAATACGGTCGTGCACGAGGTGGTTCACGATCTCGAGGTGCGCATCCATCAGGCGGGCGCCGAGGTGAGGATCGGAGAGCTGCCGATGATCGACGCCGATCCGTCGCAGATGCACCAGCTCATCCAGAACCTCATCAGCAACGGGCTCAAGTTTCACAAACCGGACACGCCCCCTCGGGTGTCCATCTCCGGAAAGGTCTCACACGATTCCGCGGAGATCGTCGTGTCGGACGAAGGCATCGGCTTCGAGGAGCGCTATGCCGATCGCATTTTCACGATGTTCGAGCGCCTGCACGGGCGCGGCACGTACGAAGGCACCGGCATCGGCCTGGCCATCTGCCGCAAGATCGCCCAACGTCACGGCGGCGACATCCTCGCCCAAAGCACGCCCGGCCAGGGGTCGACGTTCACTGTCACGCTGCCGCTCGTGCATCGGAGCGGGTTCGCGGATTAGTTGACAATTGAGAAGGGACAATCGACAACGATCCGTCGCTCAACG
Source organism: Thermoanaerobaculia bacterium (assembly GCA_035577085.1). Taxonomy (GTDB): domain Bacteria; phylum Acidobacteriota; class Thermoanaerobaculia; order Gp7-AA8; family Gp7-AA8; genus JADGNZ01. The sequence continues at coordinate 3,870 of DATLVW010000685.1, read as the reverse complement.
CTTGCCCGAGAATCAAAGGCGCTCACGCGGAGGCGCGGAGCACACGGAGATAACCCACCGCGATCTCCGCGTCTCCGCGTGAAACAGAACCCCGGCCTGCCCGTTGTCCATTGTCAATTATCCATTGTCAACTCTCCACTGTCCCCCGATCCACGAATCCAGTAATCTACTGACCATGGCCGCTCACGCGAAACCGATCGTCATTCTCCTCGCTGATGATGACGAGGAAGACCGGATGCTCACTTCTGACGCGCTCATCGAGAGCCGCGTCGTCAACGACCTTCGCTTCGTCGAAGATGGCGAAGAGCTTCTCGACTACCTTCACCAGCGAGGCCGCTACTCCGATCCCACCGCCGCGCCGTCGCCTGGTCTGATCCTGCTCGACCTGAACATGCCGCGCAAGGATGGACGGGAAGCGCTTCGGGAGATCAAGGCCGATCCGCGTCTTCGCCGCATCCCGGTGATCGTCCTGACCACGTCGAAGGCCGAAGAAGACATTTTCCGCACCTACGACCTAGGTGCGAATTCATTCATCACCAAGCCGGTCCACTTCAACGCGCTCGTCGAAGTGATGAAAGAGATCGGCCGCTACTGGATCGAGATCGTCGAGCTTCCGAACGGAGCCGCAAACCGTTGATCGACATCCGGGAAGTCCGGGTGCTGTTGGTTGAGGACGACGAGGATGACTACGTACTCACCCGCGATCTCCTCACCGACAGCCGCCGGACACGCTTCGTTCTCGACTGGATGCCGTCGTATGGCGAAGCGATAGCGGCAATCGCCCGCGGGCAGCACGACGTTTATCTCGTCGATTACCGCCTCGGCGAGCACGACGGCCTGGAGATCCTGCGCGAGGCGCGTGCTGCCGGCTGCGTGCGGCCCATCATTCTGCTGACCGGCCAGGGAGACGGCGAAGTCGACATCGCGGCCATGCAGGCCGGCGCCGCCGACTACCTCGTCAAAGGGCAGCTCGATTCACAGATTCTGGAGCGATCGATCCGTTACTCGCTCGAACAGAACCGCACGCTCGAAGCGCTGCGCGAAAGCGAGGAGCGCTACGCACTCTCCGCACGCGGCGCGAACGACGGTTTGTGGGTGTGGGACCTCCGCGACGACACGGTCTACTACTCCGACCGCTGGAAAGAGATGCTCGGCTTCACGCAGGACGAGGTCAGCCCGTCGCCCGATGAGTGGTTCTCGCGCGTTCATCCCGACGATGTGGCGATGTTGCGCGCCGACATCGACGCGCACCGTCACGGCAACACGCCGAGCATCGAGCATGAGCACCGCATGCGATGCTGGGACGGGCGGTATCGGTGGATGCTGGCCCGAGGAGTGGCGGTGCGAGATGCGGCGGGCGTGGCGACGCGCGTGGCTGGGTCGCAGACCGACATCACGGAGCGGAAGGTCGCCACCGACCGGCTGATGCACGATGCCTTTCACGACGGTCTGACCGAGCTTCCCAACCGCGCGCTTTTCATGGATCGTCTCGACAACTCGCTGGAGCGCTCGCGACACTACAGCGACAGCCAGTTCGCTGTCCTCTTCCTCGATCTCGATCGCTTCAAAGTCGTGAACGACAGCCTCGGCCACGCTCTCGGCGATCAACTCCTCATCGCTGTTGCCGACCGTTTGCGCGCAACACTCGGACCAACGGATACCGTGGCGCGCCTCGGCGGCGACGAATTCACGATCCTCCTCGAGATCGATCATCTCGCCGACGCCGTGCGCACCGCCGAGCGCATCCAGGAAAACCTTCGCGTTCCGTTTCGGGTCGGCGAGCACGAGATCTTCGCGACGGCCAGCATCGGCATCGCTCTCAGTGCCACCGGCTACGAGCGCTCGCAGGACGTGCTGCGCGACGCCGACATCGCCATGTACCGGGCCAAGTCGCGCGGCCGCGCGGTTCACGAAGTCTTCGACAAGACGATGCACGAGCGCGCCGTCAAACTGCTGAAGTTCGAGACCGAGCTGCGGCGATCGATCGAGCGCGACGAATTGCGCGTCTACTACCAGCCTGTGGTGTCGCTGGAGACAAACCGAGTGGTCGGTTTCGAAGCGCTCGTGCGGTGGCAACTCGGCGACGAGCTCGTGACCGCGGACGAGATTGTCCCGATCGCCGAGGACACGGGGCTCATCCTGTCGATCGGCCTGTGGGTGCTGCGCGAGGCACTGCGGCAGCTCGCGGCCTGGCAGAAAGTCAATCCGGCAATGGCCAGGCTGGACATGCACGTGAACCTTTCGGCGAAGCAGTTTCTGCAGCCGAATCTGCTCGAGCAGGTGGCGGCGGCGCTCGCGGACAGCGGTGTCGTCCCGCAGCGGCTGCACCTCGAGGTGACGGAGAGCGTCATCATCGACAATCCCGAGGAGGCGGCGGCGCTGCTGGAGCGGCTGAGGGAGACTGGCGTGCGGATCAGTCTCGACGACTTCGGCACCGGATACTCATCGCTCAGCTCACTCAGCCAGTTTCCGTTCGACACGCTCAAGATCGACCGCTCGTTCATCTCCACGAACGGAGATCGCCGCAACGACGAGATCGTCCGCACCATCAGCAACCTCGCCCGCATCCTCGGCATGGACGTGACCGTGGAAGGACTGGAGAGCGCCGACCAGGTAGGCCGCATGCGCGAGCTCGGAATCGAGTTCGCGCAGGGCTTCTTCTTCTCGCCACCGGTAGACGCAGAGACGGCGGAGGGGTTGGTGGGGGCGTGAGTTCGCTGGTCGGTTGTTGAATTGCCGATTGCGGGATAAACGGGTTACCTGGTTGCGCAGTCAGGGAGTCATGACGAGCGAAACCGCAACCAGTAAATGCCGCCACCTTCCCTGCAACCTATTACGAACCCCTTCGTATCAGTCCCGCAATATGCGAACGAAGGCTAACTTTGCCCGCTTCTTGTCGTCTCACTCACCAATGCGCCGCATCTTCCTATTGCTTGGCGCGGCGTTGCTGCTCTCTCGTGCGGCGATGGCCGCGCAGGCCGCCGACACGCCGGCGCGGACCATCCACCGCGCTGCCGGTCCGATCACCATCGACGGCGATCTCTCCGATCCCGGTTGGCAGAACGCCCTCAAATCGGAGACGTGGTACGAGACGAATCCCGGCGACAACACCGAACCGAAAGTGAAGACGATCGGTTACACGACGTACGACGATCACTTCTTCTACGCGGCCATCCGCTCGTGGGACAACCCCGCCGACCTCCGCGCGCAGCTCGGCGACCACGACGGCATCAGCGGCAACAGCGACGACTTCGCCGGTGTCATCCTCGACACGCGCAACGACGGGAAGTCGGCGATGGAGTTCTTCGTGAACGTCGCCGGCACGCAATACGACGCCGCGCAGGATGACTTCAGCGGCGAGGACTCCTCGCCCGATCTCTTCTGGGATTCGGCGGTCAAGAAGACCTCCGATGGATGGATCCTCGAGCTGCGCATCCCGTTCTCGTCGCTCCGTTACCAGCAGACCAGCCCGCAGGTGTGGGGCATCATGATGTACCGCAACATGCCGCGCGAGCGCCGCTACCAGCTCTTCGACCACAAGCTTCCGCGTGGGTCGAACTGCTTCGTTTGCAATTGCAACAAAGTGGCGGGCTTCGAAGGGTTGCCCACCGGCGGCCACATCATCGTCGCGCCGTACGTGACCGCAAGCGAGAACGGCGTGCTGCGTGGCAACGGTAACAACAGCCTGGTCAACCGTCCGGCCAGCGGCGATGGCGGCGTCGACATCAAGTACACGCCGAACGAGCACACGGCCATCGACGGCACGATCAACCCTGACTTCTCGCAGATCGAGTCGGACGTAGCGCAGATCTCCACGAATCAGCGTTTCGCGATCTTCTTCCCCGAGAAGCGGCCGTTCTTCCTCGAGCG
>DATLVW010000684.1:0-4828 GCA_035577085.1 Thermoanaerobaculia bacterium | reverse complement strand
GACGGTAACCCGCCGGTGCGGCCTGAACGACGGGGCGAGATTCGCTGCGGCTTTCGCGCTTCCCTTGGTGCTCTTTGCCGTTACGGCTCGACGAGACTTCACCGCTTTCTGCGTGCTTTTCTGCTTGCCATCGCTACGTGCCTTCCCGCTGGCTCTCGATGATTTTGGTTTCATGGCCTCCTCCAGGTTGATCGTAAATTGTGGTTCACTCCGTCAGGACACTCGCTTCGTACCCTGTCTACTCAGGAGTGGCTGAAAGCAGCAGTTTCCCTACCCTTCAGGTGAGAAAATAACTCGGTCCGCCCCACGCCACCGCCGGGCAGGGACGCCCGGCGGGAGCAGGCAAGAATGCCTGCACTACGGCGGGCGGTCGTAGCGCAGGCTTCACCACAAACGCACCCTCTCCGCCGGTGCCAGGTACAGCTTCCCTCCCGGCTTGACGTCGAACGCCTGGTACCACTGGTCGATGTTGCGGACGGTGTCGGCGCGGTATTGACCTGGGGCGTGGCCGTTGGTCTTCAGCGAGTTGCGAAGCGCCTCGGGGCGTAGCTTCGATCGCCAGGCCTGCGCGAAGGCGAGGAAGAAGCGCTGGTCGCCCGTGAATCCTGCGGCCGAGGGACCTGCCTTGTCGCCGTAGAACCGGCGATAGCCGTCGTAAGACGCGGAGAGGCCGGCCACGTCGGCGATGTTCTCGCTCAGCGTCAGCTTGCCGTTGACGTGCAGTCCGGGCAGTGGCTCATAGGTATCGAACTCCGCAGCCAGACGGTCGGCCGCCGCGCTGAAGTGCGCGAAGTCTTCTTTCGTCCACCAGTTCAGCAGCCGCCCCTCGGCGTCGAACTGGCTTCCCTGGTCGTCGAAGCTGTGGCTGATCTCGTGACCGATGACCGTGCCGATCGCTCCGTAGTTGAGGACCGCATCCGCCTTCTCATCGAAGAAAGGGGGGTTCAGGATGGCGGCCGGGAAATTGAGCGCGTTCTGCAGCGGCAGGTTGACGGCGTTCACGGTCTGCGGCTCCATCGCCCACGACGACTTGTCCACTGGCTTGCCGAGTCTGGCCACGGCGGCTCGATAGTCGAACAACTCGGAGCGCTGCTCGTTGCCGAGGGCGTCGTCGCGTTTGATCACCAGCCCGGAGTAGTCGCGCCAGTGTTCCGGATAACCGATCCCGATGTAGAGCGTGCTCAGTTTGGCCTTGGCCTTCGTGCGCGTCTCCGGCTTCATCCAGTCGAGGTTGTCGATGCGACGGCTGAAGGCGGCCACGATGTTGCTCACCATCGTCTGCGCGGCCTTCTTCGCCGAGGGGGGAAAGTAGTGCTTCACATAGAGCTTGCCCACGGCGTCGCCGAGCGCACCGCTCGTGGCACTGACGGCGCGTTTCCAGCGGGCGCGTTGCTGCGGCGCACCGGTCAGCGCCGTGCCGTAGAACTTGAACCGCTCATCCGCAAACGCTTTCGGCAGCAGGCCTGACGCGCGGTCGATGGCGTGGAAGGTGAGGTAGTCCTTCCACAACGACAGCGGTTCGCTCCCGGCCAGCGCGGCAATGCCGACGGCGGCGGACGGCTGCCACACCATGATCTCGGTCTGGCCGGAGAGCCCGGCACCCTTGAAGTAGGCCGCCCAATCGAGTCCGGGCGCCTTGACCGGGAACTGCTGCAACGGCCAGCGGTTGTTTGCCTTGTGGACATCCTCGGAGTCGGTACGGTTTCCATGTGCCTCGGCGATCTTGCGCTCCAGGTCATAGATTCTGCCGGCCTTCCCGGCGGCGTCGGCGATGTGTGCCAGCGTGAGAACCGCGGCGATGTGCTGGCGATACTTTTCCTGGAGCGCGACGTCGTTCTTCTCCTTGCTCAGGTAGTTGTCGCGGTCCGGCATCCCCAAGCCGCCCTGGAGCAGGTAGCCGATGTTCCGGTTCGGGTTGTCGAAGTCGGGAGAGACCCACAGGCCGAAGGGCCGGTCGGTATAGAAGTTCGTGTTGTTGAGGGCATCGACGTCGGCGCGCAGTTGGCTTCCCATCACGTTTGCCAAGGCCTGCTTATCGGCGATGGCCGCGATCTCGTCGAGCTCCGGCTGGACACTCTTCAGGCCTCGCGCCTCGATGGACTTCTCGTCCATGAACGCGGCGTAGTAGTCGCCGATCATGCGCACTTCCGAGCCGGCGGGAGCTTTGGCCTTCTCTGTTTCCCGGATGAGATCCGAGGTTCTCTGGTTCGCTTTCTCGTCGAGGATGGTGAAGACGCCATAGCTGGAGCGGTCGGGAGGAATCGGCGTGACCTTCGCCCAGGTGCCGTTGGCGTAGCCGTAAAAGTCGTCGCCGGGCTTGACGGTCTTATCCATGCCCGCGAGATCGAGGCCGTGGGACGGAGGCGGTGTCGCCGCCAGGGCGATGAACGCCGCCAGCAACAACACGGTCGCGCGGATGAGCTTTGAAGAGTGCATGCCCTATCGTAGCGCTTCGCGCGCGTTGCCTGCGCGCCCGGCGGGGGATCCTGCTCTGAGAACCTGGAGCGCCCTTCCGAATGTGCAGCGCATACCCCATTTCCCTTCCATCCGCCGTGGGTCCGCGACACACATCCTGAACGTCCGGATCACCGCTCGTGACGTTTCGAAAACGGGATGAAGCGTCTTCGTGGTCACCGCAACTTCCGTCCTCATCCACGCCGCCAGGTGATGGGCTGTACGTTCGAGGGTGTCCGTCGTCACGGGCGGCGGGTACGTTCAGTCACCGCAGAGACTGACGGCGTGGCCTAGCTTCGAATCCTCAAACAAAAACACAACCGACTGACGACGAACTGCTGACGTGATCCATGGCGCGCAATCGAAAGTATTCAGACCTCAGGCCGTCGTTTTCCGGCGTCCTTCGATTCATTACGCATTGCCGGCCAGGCGGTGTCCTGGCGCAATCGTCCGACAGGAAACCTTCACATTCAAGGAGATCGTATGTCTGAAAAACACGGAAACTCTCGCATCTGCGGTCCGTCAATCCTCACCTTCCTGGCTGGCGCGTTTCTGCTCCTGATGCCGGTAGTGGTGCAGGCGCAGGCAGTCATCAAAGTCAACGACAACGTCAACATCCGCTTTGGCGGACTGCTGCAGTCATGGGGGGATTCGCTGCAGGATGCGACCTCGCGCGGCTATGGCAACAACCTCTTCATCCGGCGCATGCGTTTTCTGGTTGCGGGACAGGTCACTCCGAACCTGACGTTCTTCTTCGAATCCGACAATCCCAACCTCGGCAAGTCTCCCAAAGCCCTGGGCACCGGTTTCATGACGCAGGACGCCTATGTCGAATGGAAACCGACCGGCAGCAATGCCTTCGCCCTCGACGCAGGCCTGATGCTGGTTCCGCTCTGCCGGAACTGCCTCAACAGCGCGGGCACGCTCCTGGCGCTCGACTACGGCTCCAATTCCTTCATCGAGAGCGGCGCAACGCAGTCCTCCGTCGGCCGCGACACCGGATTCCAGGCCAAAGGTTACCTTGATGGCGGCCGTCTCGAATACCGGGCAGCGCTGCTCCAGGGAATGAGACTGGCAGGCGCGCGCAACCCGCTCCGCACGACGGCCCGCCTCCAATACAACTTCTACGACACAGAAGTCGGCGGCTTCTTCTATCCCGGCTTTTACATGGGCAACAAGAAGATCGTGGCCATCGGCGCCGGCACCGATCACCAGTCGGACTATCAGGCCTACTCCGGAGATCTCTTCCTCTCGCTTCCGAATGCAGCGAAGACCAACGCGCTGAACGCCGACGTGCAGTTGCTCAGCTTCGATGGCAACAAGACCTTCCCCGCCATGGCCCAACAGCACGATCTGATGCTCCAGGCCGGGTACTACGTCGGCAAGCTCAAGATCCAGCCGTTCCTGCGCTTCGAGGAACAGAACTTCGTGCGCAGCGCTGACAACGGCAAAGACACCAAGCGTGTGCAGGCCGGTGTGGCCTGGCTGCCGAACGGCCACAACTTCAATGTCAAAGGGGCCTATACGCGCGTCGATCCGCGCCTCGGCAACAAGACGAACGAGCTCACCGTGCAGTTGCAGTTCTTCTATTTCTAAGAAATTCGCGCAGAAGTCAGCAATCTCACGTCAACGAAAAAAACGGAGGCAGAGAAAATGGGTAACACTCCCGAAGTCACATTGAACCGGTGGTGGCGCGTATTGGGTGGTCTGTTCATGAATCTTGCCCTTGGCTCGCTTTACGCCTGGAGCGTCTTTGTCGCACCACTGGAGAAAGAGTTCGGCTGGAAGCGTGCCGATACCTCACTCGTCTTCACCTGGGCGATCGTGGTGTTCGCGCTCAGCTTCGTTCTGGCCGGACGGCTGCAGGACAAGCTCGGACCATTCATGGTGTCCGTCGTGGGCTCGATCCTGCTCACCGTCGGATTCCTGCTCTCGTCGCAGACGCACAGCCTCACGTATCTGATCCTCTGCTTCGGCGTGCTCGTCGGAATCGGTAATGGCTTCGGCTATGCCACACCCATCCCGGTCATGGCCAAATGGTTCCCCGACAAGCGCGGCCTGGCCGTCGGTCTTGCCGTCGCTGGTTATGGTGGCGGATCGGCGATCTTCGGCCCGCTTGCAAACCTGTGGCTCATCCCCACCTTCGGATGGCGCAACACGTTCCTCGTCCTCGGCGCAGTGTTCTTCGTCATGACCATGATCGGCGCGTTCCTGCTCAAGAACCCGCCTGTCGGCTACCGCCCCGAAGGCTGGACTCCGGCTCCGGCCGCCAAGGCAGCAGGGACGACGTACGAATTCACGCCCGGACAGATGTGGCGCACGCCGTCCGCATGGTTCATGTGGATTGCCTATGCGCTGGGATGCGCAGCAGGTC
>DATLVW010000683.1:0-2862 GCA_035577085.1 Thermoanaerobaculia bacterium | reverse complement strand
GCAGGAGCAGCAGGATGTAGTACTCCTTCTGCCGGTGATCGATGGCGGCGAACGAGGAGACGACGGCGATGATGCCCATGAACGTCGTCAGAAGGATGAGCAGGAGTGAGATGCCGTCGATGCCGAAGTCGTATTTGACGTTCAGCGAAGGAATCCAGGAGTGGATGAAGCGGAACTGCCACATCCCGTCGCCGGTCCCTTTCGGATCGAAGTTGAACCAGAGGTAGAGCGAGGCGATGAAGTCGGCGACGGCAACGAACGTGGCCGTGTAGCGGATAGCCTTGCCATTCTCTTTCGGGAGAAACAAGAGAATGAGGACCGCGCCGATCAGCGGGATATACGTGACGATGTTGAGAATGCCCATCTTCTGTGGAGAGATCAGTGACTAGAGATCAGAGATCAGGAACCCGGACGGCATCCTGATCTCTGATCTCTCATCTCTGATCTCTTCTCCCCCTCATAGTTTCGTAAACAAAAAGACCTTTTCTCCGAAGAATCAGAGACTAGAGATCAGGAGACGGTCTGGTTGCGCCCTCATCTCTGGTCTCTCGTCTCTGATCTCTGCCTCTTCATGGTTTCGTAAACAAATAGACCGCGGCGATGAGGACGATGCCACCGCCCATCACCAGCGCATAGTTCTGGACGAATCCGCTCTGCATCCTGCGGAAGAAACGCGAGCCGCCGCGCGCGCTGAAGCCGACTCCGTTGACGGCGCCATCGACGATGTACCGGTCGAAGAGCCACGAGCCGTGGCCGAGCGCGACGACCGTGAGATTGCGCACACCGTTGACGATGCCGTCGACGATGTTCGCATCGAACCACGAGAGCGCCCGGCTGAACGCCAGCGTGCCGCCGACGAAGACGAAATTGTAGAACTCGTCGACGTAGTACTTGTTCTCGAGCAGGCGGTGAAGGAACGCGAACCGCGTCGCCATTCGCGTCGCCCGAGCGAACGCAGCGTCTTTCTTGTAAAGGACGTAGGCCAGCAGCCATCCGAGGAAGGCCACGACGACCGACGAGGCAATCAGTATCGCTTCCTGCATCCGGCTGGCCTCGGCGAACTCGAAGTGCTCGCCACCAAGCGGCTGCAGAACGGGCAGGAGCCATCGCTGGAAGATCGTCGGGTGTGTCCCTCCGAGCATCTGCGGAACGCCGACGATGCCGCCGATCACCGCGAGAATCGCCAGGATCCAAAGGACTCCGGTCATGCTCCACGGCGACTCATGCGGTGTGTGCGCCTCGGCGTGATGACCGTGCGCCTTGTCAGAGTGCACGTCGCCATCATCGAGATGGAGAGAGCCAGGAATGACGTCGTGGCCGGCATGCTCCGGTTCGGGCTCGGGCTGGCCCACGACACCAGCAGCGCGGTAGTTGCCGGAGAACGTCATGAAGTAGAGGCGGAACATGTAGAAGGCTGTGCAGGTCGCGGCGACCATGCCGAGGAAGTAGAGGAAGCCGTGATGCTCGTAGGTCGTGGCCAGGATCTCGTCCTTCGAGAAGAAGCCGGCCAGCGGAGGGAACCCTGCGATGGCGATGCACGCGATCAGCATCGTCATGCGCGTCTTCGGCATGTACTTGCGCAGCCCGCCCATCTTGCGCATGTCCTGCTCACCGCCGCAGCCGTGAATGACTGATCCGGCGCCGAGGAAGAGACAGGCTTTGAAGAACGCGTGCGTCATCACGTGGAAGATGGCCGCGGTGAAAGCGCCGACGCCGGCAGCGAGGAACATGAAGCCCAGCTGCGAGACGGTCGAATAGGCGAGGACTTTCTTGATGTCGTTCTGCGCGATGCCGATGGTCGCCGCGAAGATCGCCGTGACCGCGCCGACAGTTGCTACGACGAGCATCGCATCGGGTGACAGCCGGAAGAGGACGTTCGAACGGACCACCATGTAGACGCCAGCAGTGACCATCGTCGCGGCGTGGATCAGCGCGGAAACCGGCGTCGGGCCAGCCATGGCGTCGGGGAGCCACACGTACAACGGGATCTGCGCCGACTTACCGCACGCGCCGACGAAGAGGAGCAGGCAGATCGTGGTGGCGATTCCCGCGTACGCCTGCGGGTGAGCGCTGGCGAGTGCGAAGACTTTTCCGAAGTCCGCGGTGCCGAAGGTGTTGAAGATGAGGAAGACGCCGAGGATGAAGCCGAAGTCGCCGATGCGGTTGGCGACGAAGGCTTTCTTGCCCGCGTCCGCCGCGAAGTTCTTGTCGTAGTAGAAGCCGATCAGCAGATACGAGCAGAGACCGACCCCTTCCCACCCGACGAACATGACCATGTAGTTCGCCCCGAGGACCAGGAGCAACATCATGAACATGAAGAGATTGAGGTAGGTGAAAAAGCGCGTGTACCCCTCTTCGTGCGCCATGTAGCCGGTGGCGTAGACGTGGATCAGAAAGCCGACCCACGTGACGATGAGGAGCATCGTGCAGGAGAGCGTATCGATGCGGAAGGCGAAGTCGACGGCGAAGTTGGCGATCGTATTCCCCGCAGCGTGGCCGAGTCCTGCCGGGATCCATGTGTAGTACGCGTGCTGAAACGCCGCCGAGGTATTGCCGCCGACGTAGACGATCACGGTCCAAGCGGCGAGGATCGCGGAAAGACCCGTCGATCCGAGTGCGATGACGTTCGTGAACGCGCGATTCTTCGGCGTATGTGGCGACGCCGCAGCGCGCAGGCCGTTGATCAACGCGCCAAGCGCGGGGAGGAGCGGGATGAGCAGAAGGACGGTTGCGTTAACCATTCAACTCCCTCGCTTCATCGACGTTGATCGTGCTCTTGAGGCGGTACAACTGAATGATGATGGCCAGGCCGACCGCGGCCTCCCCTGCTGCAACGGTAATGATGAAGATCGTGAAGATCTG
>DATLVW010000682.1:0-3212 GCA_035577085.1 Thermoanaerobaculia bacterium | reverse complement strand
CCCCTCGCCCTTCCAGGAGCGAGTGGGCCGAAGCGATCTCGGAGAGCTTCATCACCCGGTCCACCACCGGGCGGATGCGGCCGACCTCCTTCCAGGCGTCGAGCATGTCGCCGCTGCCGCCCATGGTGCTGCCGATGATCTCCAGCTGCTTGAAGAAGACCGCCTGCAAGTTCAGGTTCACCTTGCCGCCCGTCGTGGCGCCGCAGGTGACGAGGCGGCCGCCGCGCACCAGGGCTTTAAGCGAGCGCTCGAACGTCTCGCCGCCGACGTGCTCGAAGACGACGTCGACGCCGCGTTTGCCAGTAAGCCGGCGCACTTCATCGAGGAAGTTCGTCTCGGTGTAGACGATGGTGGCGTCGGCGCCGAGGGCTTCGGCGCGGGAGGCTTTCCCGACGATTCCGGCGGTGGCGTAGACGGTCGCGCCGAACAGCTTGGCGATCTGAATGGCAGCGCTCCCGACGCCGGAACCGCCGGCGTGAACGAGGACGGACTCGCCCATGCGGAGCTGGGCGCGGGCAACGAGCATGTGCCAGGCGGTGAGCATGTCGAGTGGAAACGCGGCGGCCTGAACAAACGAAAGCGCGGTTGGTTTGCGGATCAGATTGCGGACGGGGACGGCGATCTTCTCCGCCGCGCCGCCGCTGATCGTCTCTCCGAAGAGACCGTAGTGGCGGCAGAGCGGATCGTTGCCGGAGAGGCAGGCGACGCAATGACCGCAGGAGTAACCAGGGGCGACGATCACCTCGTCGCCGGCGCGCCAGTTCGGATCATCGACCTGTTCGATGACGCCCGCCACTTCCGACCCCGGAATCATCGGCAGTGGAAACGTATGCCCGGGCACTCCTCGGCGGAGCCAGAGATCGAGGTGATTGAGAGCGACGGCGCGGACACGCACGACCGCCTCGCCCGGTCGCGGGACAGGATCAGGAACATCGGCCATGGTCAGCTTGTCGAGGCCACCGTGCTCGCGAATCAGAATCGCTTTCATGCGGCGGGGATGATAGCTGGGTTGTCAATTTGAAAACCGGTCACCACAGAGGCACAGAGGTCACAGAGAACCTCTCTGTGTTCTCTGTGTCTCTGTGGTTGCTTTTGCTTGAGCGACCTGCTCCGACTCCCGATTCCCGACACCCGCCAACCCAGCATTACAATGCACGGCACAGGCTTTGCCTTCATGATGAACGTGCTCCGACGCATCACCGCGCTGCTGGCTATGGTTGCGATTATCGGCCTCCTTGCTCTGTTGGTCTGGCAGGTGGAGATGCACCATCGTCATGGCTCCGCCAGCGATGAGCCGCCAACGCTTGTGGCCTTGCTTGGCAGAGCAGCTTGAGCTCGGGCTAAGTCTCTCCAGCAAAAGGCGTTTAACATTGGCATCAACGATGCTTTATTTGCTCTCATGAGCGCAAATAAACATCCGCATCCGATGACGTGGGCCGGGCTCCTACTGGCCGTGTTTTTCGCGGTCTCCGCCATTGCGGAGCCGCCAGTCACGCACGATGTCACCGCCCAGTTCGTTAGCGCGGGTGTGCTCCTGGAAGGATTCCATGCGGTCGAGGTTGGCGGAATTGTCATCCTTCGCGGGCACGCGATCGACACGACGTCTGCCGAGCAGGCCGCCGTCGTCGCGCAGAACCTCGGCTACAGCCGGGTGGCCAACCTCATCCAGATGGATGCCGTTCCGGACGATGCGCGGATCGCCCGCGCCGCCGAGCGCGGATTGGCGCTCCAGCGCGGACTCGATGGAACGCAGATCGTGGTCGCCTCGACCAACGGCGTTGTCCATCTGACCGGAACGGTTTCCAACGAGCTGCAGAAAGACATGGCCGTTCACGTAGTCCGGAACATCGACGGCGTGCGCGCGGTGCAGATGTCGTTGAAGCGGTGAAGGGCAGAGATCAGGGGAACAGAGATCAGAGATTAGTCTCTGTGGTTCGAGCCCTCTGATCTCTTGTCTCTTATCTCTGCTCTCTGCTCTCCACTCCCCCTCAGCGGATCGTGTGAATCGAGAACTGGACCTTGTTTCCTTTGCGCTCTTCCGGGGCGCGGAATGTGTGGGCGTAGAGGACGCTGAGGAGGACATCGAAGTCACGGACGGTGAGGGCCATCTCGGTGCCGAGGCCGGCGTCGACGGCGAAATCGCGGGTTTTGAAGACATCGCGGGTCGTGAATGCGACGTTGCCGAAGCCGGTGTAGCCGATTGCATACATCGTGTTGAAGTGCACCGCGCGGTAGCGGAAATCGCGATTGCGGAAAACGGGAACGAAATACTCGTTCGTGACGTGGAACTCGTTCGTGCCGGCCGAAACGCTGTTCGAGGTGGAGAGGGAACGGAGCGCGTCGCGTCCTCCGAGTCCGAACATCTCGTAGCCTGGGATCGAGAAGCACTCGACCTGGGGAGTCGTGACGTCGTCCTTTGCGCAGAGAGTGTCCTTCGTCAGGAACGTGCCGAAATGTGCGCGCGTAACGATGAATTGTGTGCCGGTGATATCCCAGCGGCGGATGCCTTCCGTCTCCACCTTCGTGTACCTGTAGTCGCCGGTGGAGATCTTTGCCGACTCGGTTAGGGCGGCGGCGTAACTGAACTTCTGAGGGCCGACCTCGCGGAACACGGTGAGCACGGGCACCTGCCGGCCGCGTGTTTCGCCGACGATCGCGTTCAACTGTTCGTCGAACTCGGTGCCGTACTGGTAGCCGAACTTCGTATAGATGTTGTTCTTGCGGTTATCGACGCGCGTGACGTCGCCGAACGTGAGCCGGTCATCCTGCAGGAGCGTGAAGTAACGGTGGTTGTAGTCGCGCGGAAACGTAAGCAGCAGCAGACCACCGCGCACGCGCTCGAATTCGTCGGTGTGGCTGCCGACGGCGCCGAACGAGATCGAGTCGAACACGCCGATCTTGTAGGTGAAGTTCTCTGCGTAGTACTTGTAGCGAAGAAACGTACTGATGTCGCCGGTGACGAACTTGTAGTCGATCTGACTCTCGAACAGCACGTTCTTGATCAGCTTTCGCAGCCGGATGCTGGCCTGCCCGTCAGCGAGATAAACGTTGGGCAGCGCGTCGCGCCGGTCGTAGCCGCTGGCGGCCACCGGCGAGAGCGAGAGCGGCGGCACCGGCTGCGCGGCCGGAGGAACGGCGGCCGGCGGAGGCGTGGGCTGAGGGGCCGTGGCGATCGGAATATCGGGTGGCGGTGGCAACGGGGGAAGCGGGGG
>DATLVW010000681.1:0-5386 GCA_035577085.1 Thermoanaerobaculia bacterium | reverse complement strand
CTCGAGGATCGTGTCAGCAAAGATGTCGTTGCCCTGCAGCTTCGGATCCCGCCAGATCTTCGGCTTCTCCCCCCGCACCTGCCCAACCCGAATCTCCAGCAGCCTGTGCAGTTCCGAGATCCAGCCGTGATCCCCGGCAATCAATGCTTCGTTGTCGATGTGCGCATAGCTGATGAGAAAGTCGTGCTCGAATGGCATGCGAGTAGGGAACGATTAATGGATTGAGGGACCACTAGAGGAGTGACGCAGCGAGGCATTTCCCTACCCCTCTCCTTCGTGAGAAAGGCGATCTGTTTCTTTGTGGACCAACTGCGGTGTTCTTCGGTCGTCGAAGTAGCGGCGTCCGCGATCGACGTAGAAGTAAGCCGTCACTCCGCAGTACATCGTTGGTTTCCGGACAAATGAACGCGATCAGTCATGCGCAGCGGCGGCGTAGCGAAGGCGCCAGTGCGCCGGACTTGTTGCGCATGGGTTCTTCCCATATAGAAAAGACTTCACCTCATCCGCCGGACTGCTCATAATCACCTTGAACTCATCATCATGTCCGACGTTTCGGCCGGCGTTCGCCTCGGTCACTACGAACTTCTCGCGCGCATTGGCGAGGGCGGGATGGGGGAGGTGTGGCGGGCGCGCGACGTGCGGCTCGACCGCAGCGTCGCCATCAAGCTGCTGTCGTCGAACCTGGCTGCGAGCCCGCAGTTGCGGCAGCGGTTCGAGCGGGAGGCGCGGGCCATCTCCGCGCTGAACCATCCTCATATCTGCACACTGCACGACGTCGGCGAGGAGGGCGGCAGAAGCTACCTGGTGATGGAGTTGCTGGAGGGGGAGACGCTCGCCGACCGTATTGTCCGGGGACCGCTCCCGCTTTCGGACGTCGTTCGATACGGCTCGCAGATCGCCGACGCGCTCGACCGCGCACACCGCGCGGGGATCATCCACCGCGACCTCAAACCCGGCAACATCATGATCACCAGGAGCGGCGCAAAGCTGCTCGACTTCGGGCTGGCGAAGGCTGCGAGTCCTGTGATGTCTGTCGACGGCCCGACCATCCAGAAGCCGCTCACGCAGGAAGGGACGATCCTCGGCACGGTCCAGTACATGGCTCCCGAGCAACTCGAGGGGCAGGACGCCGACGCCCGCACCGACATCTTCGCCCTCGGCGCGGTGCTGTACGAGATGACCACCGGCCGCCGTGCCTTCGAAGGCAAGACGCGCACGTCACTCATCGCAGCGATCGTCGGCAGCGATCCGCCGCCCATCCGCAACTCGCAACCGCTTACGCCGACCGCGCTGGAGCATGTCATCGCCACCTGCCTGGAAAAGGAGCCCGACCGGCGGTGGCAGAGCGCGCACGACGTAGCCAGCGAGCTGTCGTGGATCGCTGGCGGGAGCGCCATCGATCAGGCGCCGGTACGTCGCGCCAGGCGCCGGCTTGCCACCATCGTCATCATCGCGCTCGCACTCATCGCCGCCGCTGCGATCGGAATGCTGGTGCGCGAGCGGACGAAGGCGCCCGAGCCGCTGGCCTTCGCGGTCATGCCGCCGCACGGCTTCTCGCTGTGGAGTGCCGCCATCTCCCCCGATGGACGATCCATCGCCCTCGTCGCTGGAACGCCTACCGAATCGTCGCTGTGGGTACGCCGCCTCGGCGAGATCAACGGCACAAGGCTCACTGCGGCCGGCGCGTTCCGATTCGTCATCCGGGGGCCCTTCTGGTCAACCGACTCTCAATGGATCGGTTTCGTCTCCGACGGTCGGGTGATGAAGATACGAGCCACCGGAGGGGCGGTGGAGACGTTGGCCAAGCTGCCCGGCTACTATTGTGGCGCGGCATGGAATGCGAAAGGCGACATCCTCTACGCGCCGCGATTCGGGACGGGGCTGTATCGGGTGCCGTCCGGCGGCGGTGAGGCCGTTCCCATCACCACGCTCGATCCCAAGCGGCGCGAGACGCTGAACGGCTGGCCGCGGTTTCTACCCGACGGCGATCATTTCCTGTATGTATCTCACACGATCGGCGAAGAGCCGAACGAGATCTACGCCGGCTCGCTGACCTCGAAGATGAAGCAAAAAGTGCTGCAGGCGGATGCGCTGGTCGGTGTTTGGGATGGGAAACTGCTCTTCGTCCGGAACGGAGCGATCTACGCCCAGCCGTTCGACACAAAGACGCTCGCCGTGAGCGGTGAGGCGCACTCGGTCATCGACGAAGTTCTGTTCTTCGAGACGGCTGCCAACGCCAGCACTTCGATGGCGGACGACGGGGCCATCCTCTACCCTCCCGCGTCCAACGCCCTCATGAAAACGGAGATCGGCTGGTACGACGACTCCGGACGGCCGCTGCAGAAACTTTTCGAGCTACCGGCATTTGCTTCCGATCTGCGCCTGACTCGCGACGAGTCCAGGATCGCCATGGCCAGGTGGGACCCGCGAAAGGGAGCTAACGACATTGTCATCCGCGACGTCGCTCGAGGCGTGGAGACCCGCGTGACGGGAGGTCTCTCCGATAACGGGAACCCGGTCTGGTCCCGCGACGGCTCGCGCATCTACTTCGCATCGGACCGTGACGGCGCGTACAACATCTACTCCCAGACCGACGACGGCGTCAGCCCGCCACAGCACGTTTGGAAAGGCGGCGACGACAACGTTTCGCACGACGTCTCGCCGGACGGGACGATCCTCCTGGCCGGGCTTTATTTGGAAAAAACAAAGAACGATATCTGGATCGTTCCGCTGAACGGCGGCGCGCCGCGACCGTGGATTGCCACCGACGCAAATGAGCTCTACCCCCGGTTCTCACCGGATGGGAAATGGGTCGTCTACTCGTCCGACCGCTCCGGACGCCTGGAGGTTTACGTCGCAGCCTTTCCCGAGGGACGCTCGTTCCAGGTCTCCACCGCGGGCGGGAGAGGACCGGATTGGGATGCTGACGGCAAGCACGTGGTCTTCGAGCAGGACGACGACAGCCTCTGCTCGGTGGCCATCAGCACATCGGGAACGACTGTCGTTCCTTCCAAGCCGGTCGTGCTTTTCCAGCTCCCCAAAACGATCAACGGATGGTGGCGCAGCCGCACCGCCAAGCGCTTCCTCGGCCGCACTGTCCTCGACCCGGCCGAGACTGTACAGGTCATGCACTACATCAAGGGCTGGTAACAGCCGCTTCCAACACACCGGCGCTCCTCGCCAGGACGCGCTGATCGTATGGAGTGGCACGTCTAACTCTGCGCGTCGAGAGTTTGCGGACCGGCGGCAGGAACCTCGGGCGGCCGGCACGCGCGTCTGACTGTATGTCACGCCGCCAGGAACGGAGCGGAGCCCATACCTCGGAAGGATCGTGCAAAACATTGGAACGATCGATCAACGATTCGAAGGTCCCGAGGCGTTATCTCTAGGGCTGGCGAAGGTGAAGAGAAACGCAGACAACGCCGCGACCTTGTGAGTAGACGTCGCGGTTTTACGAGAAGGGATCGACACAATGAAGCACATCTCGATCGGTGGACTCGACGTATCCCGCATAGGACTCGGCGCCATGTCGATGGCCGGCTATTACAACCCCGGTGCAGTCAGCGACGCGGAGTCGATCCGCACGATTCACCGGGCGCTCGACCTCGGCGTCACCCACATCGACACTGCCGAGATCTACGGTCCTTACGCGAACGAGGAGCTCGTCGGCCGCGCCATCAAGGGCCGGCGCAATGAGGTCGTGTTAGCGACGAAGTTCGGCATCGTCTCGCATGCCGGCGGTGGCCCGGGCATCATCGACAGCAGTCCGGCAAACGTCCGCGCCGCGATTGAGGGCTCACTGAAGCGCCTCGGCACCGACCACATCGATCTGTACTACCAGCACCGGGTGGACCCGAACACGCCCATTGAAGACACGGCTGGAGCGCTGGCGTCGCTGGTCGCCGAGGGGAAGGTGCGGTTCATTGGGTTATCGGAGGCTGGTGCCGACACGATCCGCAGAGCTCACGCCGTGCACCCGGTCGCCGCGCTGCAGACCGAATACTCCCTCTGGACCCGTGACCCGGAAGCCGAACTGCTGCCGCTCCTGCGCCTGCTGGGCATCGGCTTCGTGCCCTACTCGCCGCTCGGCCACGGTTTCCTCACCGGCACGATCCGCTCCAACGACGAGCTGTCCGACGATGACTGGCGGAAGACCAACCCGCGCTTTACCGGAGAGAACCTCCAGCACAACCTGCGCATCGTCCATGAGGTGAAGGCCGTGGCCGTTGAGGCGGGCGCGACGCCTGCACAAGTGGCCCTTGCGTGGCTCCTCGCTCAGGGAGACGACATCGCCCCGATTCCGGGAACCAAGCGGGTCGCCCGCGTCGAGGAGAACACTGCCGCCGATCAGGTCGCGCTGAGTCCCGCGCAAATCGAACGGCTGAACAACCTTGCGCCGGCCGCCGGCGAGCGCCACGACCAAGGGAACATGGCCGTCATCGAGCACTGATCAACTGTAAGAGAATGGAGCGAGGGCTGGATGATGCGTGCGAGACGAATGGAGTCCGACGTTGCGACGCTGGCGATGTTGATCGGCGCGCTAGTGCCATACGACGGAACCATCGAGCTGCGCGTCCCTGGTGTGCGCGCCGCCAGAGCGTCACACACGAATCAGGAGCCGATGTATTACCTACAGCGCTCGACGTTGTGCATCGTTGCGCAGGGCGCGAAGATCGTGATGATCGGCGGCGACACCTACGGTTACAAAGCCGGACAGATGGCGGTGTACTCGATCGACGTCCCGATGGCTGGCCGGGTCACGCGGGCCAGTTACTCCGAACCGTACCTGTTGCTCATGATCGATCTCGATGCGGAGAAGATCGCGGAGCTCGCTCCCAAAGTGTTTCCGCACGGCCTGCCGCAACCGCGGGACAGCCGCTCGCTCTATGTCGGGGATGCCGGCCCGCATATCATCGATGCAGCGACGCGGCTCCTTGAGCTGATGGCGCAGCCCATCGATGCCGAGCTCCTGGCACCACTCGTACGCGACGAGATCCTGATTCGCCTGCTCCGCAGCCCGCTCGGGAGTCGTGTTGCCCATATCGGCCGGGCCGGTTCGAGCGTGCAGCGAATCGCGAATGCGGTGTCGCGGCTGCGAGCCAATTTCGACCAGATCGTGAACATCGAAGAACTGGCCAAGCTGGTGAACATGAGCGTCACGTCATTTCACCGGCAGTTCAAAGCCGTCACGGGCATGAGCCCACTGCAATACCAGAAAACGCTCCGGCTGCAGGAAGCGCGACGGCTGATGCTGGCCACGATGATCGATGCGGGCAGTGCCGGCCGGCGCGTCGGCTACGGCAGCGCGTCCCAGTTCAGCCGCGAATACAACCGCTTCTTCGGGAGCGCGCCCGCGAAAGACATCAACCGGCTACGCGAAGTGGGG
>DATLVW010000680.1:0-2771 GCA_035577085.1 Thermoanaerobaculia bacterium | reverse complement strand
CTGTCGGGCAGCGCGTTCGCTCGCGCCAGTTCGCGAGGTCTCAGCATCCGCATTCCGATGTCGACGATGACGTACAACTCGCCGTCAACCCAGACCGTGACCAGGGCGTAACGGTCCCGCGAGGTCTGCGTACCCATGGGGCGATCGAGAGGCTGCCCGATTGCGGTGCCGAAATACTTGCAAAGGAAGCTGTAGACGAGGGCCGCGTGGTTTCCGGTCGTGATCGTCCGCATCGGATCGCGGATATCAGACCATTGCTTCTCGACGTAGTTGAAGTGAACCAGGTTCGCCACGGTGAGCTGCGTCTGCGTGCCGCGCATCGTAACCGTCGGCAATGGCGTACTGACTGGCACGCCCACGACGCCGCCGAAGTGTTTGGTCAAGAAAGCCGCGACTAGGCCGTGATTCCCTCCGCCACTGTGAATTGTCCCTAACGGGGCGTTGATTGGTTTCGACCTTCCTTCTCCCCATGTTCCATTCGCGACTTTTCCCTCGCCATGCGCGAATTGAACGACCACAGGAATTACTAGACCGTGCGCGTCTCGCGACGCGGTCAGCGTCGGAAACGGATCGCCGATCGACGATCCGCGGAACTCCTCGCCACCGTGGTTGCAACAGACTATGAACGGCTGCCGGTTGTCAAGCACGTACCGTTTGATCCCAAGCGCAATGCGCCGCATCGTCTTCTCGGCAAGCGGACGCTTCCGATCGAAGATGGACGGACACGGGATATTCCAGTCGATGCACTCGGCCGCTGTTCTCCACGGCTGGAGGTCCTGGTCGAACAGGCCGGTGCCGATCCGCTTCGGGTCTCCGTGCGTCGGTTCCGGCCACACGATCGGCTCGCCGTCACAGCGAGCGATGAGGAAGAGCCTGCGACGGTGAGTCGGAGCACCGTAGTCCGCCGCGTTGAGCACGCGCCATTCCACGGTGTAGCCGAGGCCTCGCAGTCGCCCAACGAACCTCCGGAACGTGAGACCCTTGCGGAGCGGGCACGGCCTGTTGTCATCCGTCAGCGGCCCCCAATCTGCGAATTCACGCACATTTTCGAGCATGATGATGCGCGGTTTGCATTCGATCGCCCAGCGAATCGCCACCCAGGCCAGGGAGCGAATTCCCTTCTCCGCCGGCTTGCCGCCCTTGGCACGGCTGAAGTGCTTGCAGTCCGGGGAGAGCCAAAGCAGCCCGACCGCTCGCCCGCATGTCGCCCTGCGAGGATTGACCTTCCAGACGTCTTCGGTGAAGTGATGGGCATCCGGGTGATTGGCGGCGTGCATCGCGATGGCGTCGCGATCATGGTTGATGGCGATGGCAGGCGAGCGGCCGTTTGCCCATTGGAGGCCAAGGCTGACCCCGCCTCCGCCGGCGAAGCAGTCGGCTTCGATCTCTTCCAGGTCATCGACAAAGGTCGTCACAGGTCTAGTCCTTTCGTCTCTCGCGGCTTGAACGCCGACACGTCCAGTCGGTTGTGAAATCAAGGGCTTACTCCTCCTCGCCTTCACGACTCGTTGCCTGGACGTGCCGGCATGGTTCAAAAGCCCCGGGCCTGCTGTCCAGTGGCTACAGCCTCGATTCGGGCCGGGGCGACCTGGCAACGCGCCAGGTTGGTTCAGGATGCTGACTTCTTCAGCCTCTCCACGCACTCCCTGATTCGTTTGACCGGCACTACCTCGTATTCCTTTTGACTCTTGGCCCCGATCCCGTCGAGCGCCGGTCCAATGTCTACGCCGGCATCTTTCATCTTGAGCAGATCGGCGTGGAGCTTCTTCCGCTCCCGGCGGTCGGCCCGATCCTCAATGACGGTCTCTCTAGTGATGCGATACCGCTTCTTGATCTTGTGCTCGTGGTGGTAGCCATCCTTGTCGCCAGGGTGATAACTGCATGCCACCGCTGAGCCGTCCGCCGCGAAGCTCGTTACCTTTACGCGCTCACCCTTCCATGGGAAGTAGCAACCGACGTGCAACCGCTCCGTCTGGCGAGTCCCGGTGCCGTGGATGAATCCGTGACTCCTACCAGGGTCAACCTCGTCGGCGATGATCGGCTCCCGGCCTTTCCATACCTCGTAGGCTTTCGCGGCCGAGAGGTTTCCTTCCACGATGGCCATGGAATAAACCCATTCTTCTGAATCGCTCATCCAGTAGCCGGAACGGAACTCGCCGAGGGCCGCAAAGTCACCACCGTCTTCCGAAAACGGAAACCCGGCGCCGATAGCCAGTCTCAGCGCGCCGGCCATGGCGTGATTGAGGCGTTCCCAGGAACGATCCGTTGCGGAGTTGGCGTTTCCCCAGACGGTTCTGAGCAAACGAAGCACCGGCGACTCGTCCTTTTTCTTCGCCATCGTCCAACTCCCCTCGCACATCCATCCTGCCAATAGAGCTAGTCCGTACCTCACGCCACCGCGGATTCAGCGTGCTCGGCGCACTCCGCGTCGATGATCTCCACCTTCAGCGCCGACTCGTCACGCACCGCTGTTGCCCAGACCTGGAATCCGCGCTCGGAAGCCAGCCGCAACAGCGTGGACCAGCTCTCGCTGTCCAACCTTTCCCCCTCATCAAGTCTCAGAATTCTCAGCCGCGGCTTGCTCTTCATCGCCAAGAGCGCCGCCACGCGCAACCGCTGCGCCATCGACGCTTGGCGGAAGCTGACCCCGTTCAAGCGCAGTTCGCCCTGCCCGATCTCCAGGCCCTCGATGCCAAGGTCAGCTCCATCGAGCAGGTGAAGCCGGAGATAGCGCAGATCGTCGAGCACGCGGCCAAGACGCTGGTGCTCCT
>DATLVW010000679.1:0-6439 GCA_035577085.1 Thermoanaerobaculia bacterium | reverse complement strand
CGAAGATGTCGTGCGTTCGCTCGACGAGAAGGCCGGCGATGAGTGGGAGCGTGCCGCCGAACCAGCCGTTGCCGAGGTGGTAGGGCAGCGAGAAGGAGGTGTAGCGAATCTTCGCCGGGAACGACTCGATCAGGAACGCTGCGATCGGTCCGTAGACCATCGTCACGTAGATCACCTGAATGAAGACGAGACCGATCAGGATGGCCATGTTCGGATTCTTTGGATCGCCGACATGGTCGTGCATGGCGTGGTAGATCGGCAGGTAAGTGATCGCAGCGAGGAGATTGCCGGCCATCATGATCTTCAGCCGCCCGATCTTGTCGGACAGCGCGCCGAAGACGACGAAGAACGGCATCGCCAGCAGCAGCGCCGCGGCGACGATGATGCTGGCCTTTGCGAGGTCGACCTTCAGCACGGTCTGGAGGAACGAGAGCGCGTAGAACTGGCCGGTGTACCAGACGATCCCCTGCCCTGCCGTTGCACCGAAGAGCACGAGCAGCACGATGCGAAGGTTCTTCCAGTTGCCGAAGCTCTCACGCAGCGGCGCGATCGACGACTTGCCCTGCGCTTTGATCGACGCGAAGAGTGGCGACTCCTTCAACGTCATGCGGATCCAGAGTGAGATGCCCACGAGAACGATCGAGATGAGAAACGGCAGGCGCCAGCCCCACGCTTTGAAGTCGGCGTCGCTCATCATTCTCTTGACGCCGAGGATCACGCCGAGGGAGACGAAGAGTCCGAGCGTGGCGGTGACTTGGATGAAGCTGGTGTAGTAGCCGCGCTTGTTGTCGGGAACATGCTCCGCGACGTAGACCGCTGCGCCGCCGTATTCGCCGCCGAGGGCGAGACCTTGGAGCAGGCGAAGCAGGAGCAGGATCGAGGGTGCCAGTAATCCGACGGACGCGTAGGTCGGCAGCAGACCGATGACGAAGGTCGAGAGGCCCATGATCGTCAACGTGACGAGGAAGGCATACTTGCGGCCGATGAGATCGCCGACACGGCCGAAGACGATGGCGCCGAACGGACGCACGACGAAGCCGGTTGCGAAGAGCGCCCAGGTTTGAATGAGGGCCCAGGCGGGATTGCCTTTCGGAAACATGAGCTGCGACATCACGACGGCAAGGCTCCCGAAGATGTAGAAGTCGTACCACTCGATCATCGTGCCGAGTCCCGAGGCAAAGATGATCTTCCCGATCGGATAACCCGATCCGTCTTTCGTGCTCATGCGTCGCTCTCCTTAGGTGCGAAGTGTACGTTAGGAGTGCGAGCGTCTCGCTCGCGAGGGCGTCCTCGCCCGCTGGTGTGGAGATAGCCAAGGTTGCCGGCGAAGTTCGAGTGGCCGGTCTTCGAGGTGCCTATGCGCACGATCACTACCGGGCTGGGATGCCCGAGGCAAAGATGATCTTCCCAATCGGATAACTCGATGCGTCTTTCGTGTTCGTGAACCACCACCGGGCGGGACGCCTGGTGGCCGCGTGCGAGACGCCCGCACTCCTCGGGTGCGCTTCCTGCACGCATCCAGTGCATGGCCAACGATCCCTGTCTCGATCTCATTTTCCGCAATGCGCACACGCACATGGCCTGGCTCGACAAGCCGGTCAGTGATGCAACGCTGCACGAGCTGTACGACACGATGAAGTGGGGGCCGACGAGTGCGAACACGAATCCGGCGCGCTTTCTCTTCATCCGGTCGAAAGCGGCGAAGGAGCGGCTGAAGCTGAGCCTCGCGCCTGGCAACGTCGAGAAGACGATGGCGGCGCCGGTCACGGTCGTCGTTGCCTACGATCTGAAGTTCTACGAGAAGCTGCCGAAGCTCTTTCCGCACGCTCCGGGGATGAGGGACAACTTCGCTTCGAATCCGCAATTGATCGAGATGACGGCGCGGCGCAATTCGTCATTACAAGGCGCCTATCTCATCATCGCCGCGCGCGGCCTCGGGCTCGACTGCGGGCCGATGTCAGGCTTCGACAATGCGCGTCTGGACCACGATTTCTTCGAGGCCGGCCGCGAGTGCCAGGGTTGCGATCAGGAGTTCTTCCCCGAGGGCCATGTCAAATCGAACTTCCTCATCAACCTCGGTTACGGCGACGCCTCGAAAGTGCAGCCACGCAATCCGCGGCTGACGTTCGAGGAGGCTTGCACGCTGCTATGAGAATGAAGCACAGACAAGAGTGTCTGTGCCACACTGAATCGGCACAAAGCACAAACGATAGTGAGTCCGGCAAAAGCCCGAAGCAATGTGGCACAGACACTCTTGTCTGTGCTTGTGGCTAGGCTCGAACAACATCTTCATCGCGGCCGCCGCCCATCCGCGCGTGCTCTACGACCGGCAGCGTCACCGTAAAGCGCGCACCCTTGCCCAATCCCTCCGACTCCGCGCGGATGTCGCCGTGGTGGAGGTCGATGATGTGGCGGGCGATGGCGAGGCCGAGGCCGAGACCGCTTCGTTTTGCTGAGGCGTCGGCCTGGCGCAAGCGTTCGAAGACGTGCGGGAGGAACGACGGCTCGATCCCTTCCCCTTCGTCGCTCACGCTGATCTGGAGCTTGTGATCGACGCGGTCGAGGCGCAGATCGACCTGTTTTCCTGATGGCGTGAACTTGATGGCGTTCGAGAGGATGTTGCCGATGACCTGCTGCAGGCGGACGGCATCGGCGTCGACCACGTCATCGGGCGGGCGGATGAGGTCGAGAGTCAGACGAACGCCGCGCTCCGTTGCGTCGGGACGCGCGTTGGTGACCGCCGCTTCGACGATCTCCGACAGATGCGTCGGCCGGAGATCGACCTGGAACTTGCCCAGAATGATGCGCGAGACGTCGAGCATGTCGTCGATGAGGCGCTTCTGCAGGCGGGCGCTGTTCTCGATCATGTGCAGCGCCTCGCGCAGTTCATCGTTCGAGAACTCGCCGGTCCGAAGGAACTGGACCCATCCGAGGATCGACGTCATCGGCGTGCGCAGCTCGTGCGACAGAGTAGCCAGGAAGTTGTCTTTGGCGCGGTTCTGCGACTCGGCCTCGCGGTAGCGGCGCTCGTTCTCGGCGGCGAGCGCGGCCGCGCGCTTCTCGCTGACATCGCGGAAGGTCACGACGGAGCCGACGGCCTGATTGTTCTCGTCGTACATCATGGAAGCGCAGAACTCGACCGGGAAACTGGTCCCGTCGTCGCGAAAGAACGTATCGGCCACTTCGTCGCGCATTTGTCCGCCGTGAAGGGCCGCGTTCAGCGGGCAGCGTTCGACATGGCAGGTCGAGACGCCCGGGAATGCCGGGTGAAGCAGCGAGTGGACCTGGCGCCCTCTGACCTCTTCGGCGCGGCGTCCCATCATCCTCGCAGCCGCCGGGTTGACGAGCGTAGCCACGCCTTCGAGATCGACGCCGAGGACACCCTCCGCGGCAGCATCGAGGATCAGTTCATTCTGCTTGCTCAGACGCGCCAGTTCGTGCGCCTGCCTCGTCAGCACCTGCGTCTTCCGGAACAGCTCGACGAAGACGTTGACCTTCGACCGCAGAATCTCCGGCTCGAACGGTTTGAAAATGTAGTCGACGGCACCGAGCTCGTATCCGCGAAAGACGTGCGTCTCGCTGCGGCTCAGTGCAGTGAGGAAGATGATCGGCGTGTCGCGCGATTTATCGCGCTCGCGTATGAGACTGGCCGTCTCGAAGCCATCGAGGTCGGGCATCTGGACGTCGAGCAGAATGACGGCGAACTCGGCATCGAGCAGGGCCCGAAGTGCAGCGCGGCCCGACTCGGCGCGCACGAGGTTTTGCTCGTTGCCGAGGATCGACTCGAGGGCGAGGAGGTTATTGGGCTGGTCGTCGACCAGCAGGATATTGACCTTCTCATCAGGGAACGGGGTCATGAGTGGCTCACGCTGGTTTGACAGACCTCGACCAGGAAGGGCGCTATCTGTTCCAAACGCAAGATCTGATCCACGTGCGATGCCGCGATTGCCGCCCGCGGCATTGCCGGCGCCTCGGCGGTCGCTGGATCCTCCGCGACGACGATGCCGCCGCGGGCTTTGATCCTGGCCGCGCCCTGCGCGCCGTCGTCGTTCGACCCCGTGAGCACGATGCCGATGAGCCGGTCGCCGTAGGCATCGGCAGCCGATTCGAAGAGAACGTCGATCGACGGACGGGAGTAGTGAACGCGCTCATCGACCGAGAGACTGAGCTCTCCACGAGCACCGTTGCGCTCGATGAGGAGGTGATAATCGGCCGGCGCCAGATACACATGGCCAGGCTCGATCCACTGTTTGTCTTCAGCGTCGACAACTTTGAGATCGGTCTTGCGGCGGAAGTAGGCCGGCAATCCTTCATTCGATTTCTTGTGCCGATGCTGCGCGACCACGATCGGCACGCAGAAGCCGCGACTCAGGTTGCTCAGAATCATCTGCAACGCGTGCATGCCGCCGAGGGAGCAGCCGATGACGATGAGCTCGGGGGAGCGGTGGCCGGGTAGCGTGGTGACGCGGTTCGGTGGCCGCTCGATGACTGGAGACCACATCTGGCGGCGGTTCATGGATTGCCTTCGGCGTTGTCGGTTGTCGGTTTATTGCCTGCGGCGTTGTCGGTTGTCGGTTGGTTGCGCTTCGCGCGTTGTCGGATGCCACTACGCGGCGGAGCCGCAATCAACCGACAACTGACAACGCGCGAAGCGCAACTCACCTTATCCTCCGATACAACCTCTCCTCGGCATCGAGCTCTTCGTAGTTGCTGGCTACGTTCGTGTAGCGGATCGTCTCCTTCTTGCCGAGACCGAGGATTCCGAACATCTCCAGGCTGTTGAGAAAGAGCTCCTGCACCCGCTCCTGCAAGTGATTGTTGAAGTAGATGAGGACGTTGCGGCAGAAGATGACGTTGAAATGATTGAACGATGCATCGGTGACGAGGTTGTGCTGTGCGAAGACCACGTTCTCGCGCAGTGACGGCCGGAAGAGCGAGTAGTCGTAGCGGGCCGTGTAGTACTTCGAGAATGTCCCCGTGCCACCGGCGGCGATGTAGTTGGCGGTGTTCTCCTGCATCGTGTTCAGCGGAAAGATGCCGTCTTTGGCGCGCTGCAACACTGCTTCGTTGATGTCGGTGGCGTAGATGCGGCTGCGCTCGAGCAGTCCCTCTTCCTGCAGCAGGATGGCCATCGAGTAGACCTCTTCGCCGGTGGAACAGCCGGCATGCCAGATCCTCACGAACGGATACGTACGCAGCAGCGGGACGATCTCCTGGCGGAAGGCGAGATAGAACGACGGGTCGCGGAACATCGCCGTCGTGTTGATGGAGAGATCAAGGAGCAACCGCTCCATGCACGACGGATCGTGCAGCACCTTCTCCTGCAAGCCGGAGATCGTGACCAGACCTTCCGCGTAGATCCGTTTCCAGAGCCTGCGCCGAAGCGAAGGGAGGGAGTAGTCGCGGAAATCGAAGCCGTAATGCTGGTAGATGCCTTCAGTGAGTAGATGCACCTCGACTGCTTCGAGCTCGAGTTTCTCCTGCTCATCATCAGGCGGTAGCGGACGGATACTCATCAGTTACGGTCCCAGGTTGCAGATTCCATGCGCACCACGATTTGGGGCAATTCCGGGGTCGTGACGGACGCGGGCGCCCGGCGTTCAGGGGCCGGTGAGCCGATAGACGAAGATCGAGTGCGCGGGCGTCTCTACGCGATGCGCGCCGTGGCGAGCCAGCATCGACTGCCAGTAGTCACTGCGGTGGTTGGGATCGAACTCGAGGCCGATGTAGTCCGTCTGGCTTATTGCAAACCATCCGGGCCCCTGGGGCTCGGGGAAATCGGGGGTGCGCAAGTTGCGATAGCGAATGCCGTAGCTGCGCGGGTCGGCGGTGCCGAAGTAGACGAGGTTGAGGGGCTCCCTGATCCCGCTGGCCGAGTACCACTGCCCGAGGCGCTTCAGATCCTGACCCCAGTCGAAATTCGAGTCAGAGAGCTTCATCGCACCCGCGCGCGGCCCTCCGCCGAATTCGTTGATGTAGGCGAGATGCTGGTTGATGACCAACGCTGGCCGCGGGAGGACGACCACGACCGCGCCGAGCACGAGCCATGCGGCCGCGACGATGCCGACTAGCGCACGGCGCTTCCGCAGCGATGACCACCACACACCCGCCGCGCCGCAAAGCACATAGAGGAAGGGAAAGATGGGAAAGAGATGGCGGTGGCCGATATTGATGTGCGCGGTGACTGCGTACAGAACGTAGACCGCTATGGGGATGGCCAGGACGCCGAGACCCTCCTTTCGCCGCCGCCATGCCAGTAGCAGCCCGACGACCAGGGCGGCGATGATGGGCAGCGGTGTCTTCCAGAAGAATGTCTTGAGGAAGTAGTCGGGGAAGCCGGTGTTCGAGTAGCGGCCATCGAGGTACGACGAGCGCAGCAGCGAGCTGGAGACCATCGAGGCGAAACCGAACAGGTACGCCTCCGGCAACAGGTGGTGGT
>DATLVW010000678.1:0-3609 GCA_035577085.1 Thermoanaerobaculia bacterium | reverse complement strand
ATGGCGGAGAACGGCCTGCGCTCCGTTCGCCTATCCGGCGGCGGCGATCCGCTCTTTCACCGCGAGATCAACGACGTCCTCACCCACCTCGCCTCGCGCAACATCGTCGTCGACAACGTGACCACGAACGGCGTCGCCCTCAACCGCGACATCGCCAGCTTCCTCGTCGCCAACAAAGGGCGCGAGGTAATCTTCTCGCTCAACGCCGTCGATGCCGCCGACTACGCCCGGATGATGAAGGTGAAGCCGGCGCTGTTCGACAAGGTGATCGAGAACATCAAGACTCTCGTGGAAGTGCGCGGCGATTCGATCTATCCCTCGATCGTGACGCAGTTCCTCATCGACCGCGACAACGTCACGCGTATGGTCGAGATGTACGATCTGGCCCGATCCCTCGGCGTCGACCGCATCGCCGTGAACGCCGTGCTCGAGATCCCGCGCGAACGCATCGACCGCGAGCTGCTTCTTCGTCCCGAGGATGCCGATCTTGCCGAGCCGTTCGTGGAAGAGCTGCTGCGCAAAGACGCCGACGCCGGACTCCTGCAGATCGACTTCGCCGTCTGGGGCTGGAACAAGATGATGAAGCGCGTTCGCGACCGCGTAGGGATTCAGCCGACGAATATGTATCCGGTCGCGCCGTCGTTCAAAGACCGCAACGACGGCTGCTTCTTCGCCTGGTACACCGCCGCCATCACCGGCAACGGCGACATCCGCCCCTGCTGTCTCCTCCTCAATCCCGACGTCCCACCCCTCGGCAACGTTCACGAGGCGTCGATCACCGAGCATTGGCGCGGTCCGATGTTCGAGAAGATGCGCGACGAGATGCGCGAGATCCTGCTCCGCGGTGGCAAGGTCGACTACGACCCGAAACGCTTCCAGGTCCTGAAAGAGGTCTGCGTCAAGCCGGGCCTCTGCTGGCTGAAGAACATGTACTTCAAGTTCGACGAGGAGTTCTACGCCGAGCTGGATGCGAAGCTGGAGGTCGTGCGCAAGAAGGAAGTGCGGTGGATCGGAACACCGAAGCAGATCAAACGCCGCGCCGACGTCTTCCTCTACGATCATCCCAAGGTTCGGGAACTGATCGCCGGCCAGCGCTGGCGCCGAACGTACGACTGGCTCCGCGACTCCTCCCGCCCCCTACGCGTGGCGCTGAAGCGCCGCCTGCACATCAACCTCACCGACGCCGCATGAACGATCGCGCCTGACGTAGGTCGGACTCTCCAGTCCGACGGTTTTCTTCGGCATCGGGAGGAAAGTCGGACTGGAGAGTCCGACCTACGTTCAACACCTACGTTCAGGACCTACGTTCAGGACCTCGTTGAAATCGCACGTTGCCCGCCGACGTTGCGCACCATACAATCCGCCACGCTTCCACGTGCGCGCCCTTAGCTCAGCTGGATAGAGCGACAGCCTCCGGAGCTGTAGGTCGCAGGTTCGAATCCTGCAGGGCGCACCAACTTCATTTTCTTCTCGCGGAACGAGCCGTCAGGAACACCACACATTCGGCGTTCTGGCGGCTGCCCGGCTTCCGCTCTCAAAGCTATTGCAGATACCCGACGCCGTGCAGGCTGATGACGGCGGCGTTCTCCTCCGCCGTGTTGCGGCGAAGCTCGGCGGCCAATTCGGCGAACGCCCGATCATCTGCGCGGATCGGCAGCGGCCTGCTCTCGTCTGGGTCGGAATCAAGGTCGTAAAGCTCTTCGCTCCCGTCGCGCCACTGAATCAGGTGGTACCTCCCCTGAACGGCGCTAAATGCCGCCGTCAATTTCGCCGGCCCAGGAGAGTCGATCACTTTATAGGAGGCGATCACCGGCCACGAATGTGGATGGAGAGGCTGACGAGACTCCGGCAAATAGCGGAGGACCTGATCGTAGAGGTCGAGCGTCGAGATTTCCGTGGCGACTCGTTGCGGCGCCTGGTCCGGCGCTTTTACGATCACCGGAACGTTCAGGACTTGCCGGTAGAGCGATTGACCGTGCCCGACCATGTCGTGGCTGCCGAATTCTTCGCCGTGATCTCCGACGATGGCGATGACGGTCTGCCGTCCATTCCGCATTCGCTGGACCTCGTCGAGCAGCCTGCCGATCGAGAGGTCCATGCACTGCATCGCAGCCCGGTATTGCGCGCGCAGACGCGCAGCCGGCTCGGGGGCGAGCGGCGCTCTCGAATTGTAGGTCCTCCCCCACGCCTTCCAATCGGCGTCGGTCGCTTGCTCGAATCCGCGGCCGCGGCAGGCGCGCTCGACGTAGTAAGGCGAGTGCGCATCCATGTAGTTGAGCGCGAGGAAATACGGTCCGTCCGTGCGCTCGGTAGTGCGCAGCGCCTTCGCCGTCACGTCGGATGCTTTCATCCATTCGGGCGGAGCGAAGAACGTCGGATTCCATCCTGCACGTTCCAGCGCTCGAGACAGCAGCGTCGCCAAGCCTGAGAGACACGGGACACAGCGCGCCGAGACCTGGAAGTGCTGGAACCCGCGGTGAAAGAGAGGGTCCAGCCCGAGCAAAGGATTGGCGAAAATTGCCGAGGTGGTGTAGCCGCGTGCCGCGAACCGCTCCGCGAGCGTCGGACCGTCGTAGAGAAACCGGTGCGACGCGGAGTCGTACGGCACCTTCCACGGCGGCATACCGGTAAGGACGCCTAAGTGCGACGGCAGCGTCCACGGCGCGGAAGCCCACGCGCGGTCGTACACAACACCGGTCGACGCGAACTTCCTCAGGTTCGGCATCTGCTGCGCGTCGTCGTAGCGGACGGTGTCGAGAAAAATGAGCAGCACGTTGGGTGCGCCGGCGGGCGCGGAAACGGTAGCCGGCGCCGCGCGCTCGTATCCGCTGCACAGCACGAAGAGCGCGGTCCCGGCGAGCCACGCGATGGCCAGCATTGCGCCGAAAGCAATCGCTCGCGCAGGTGCGAAGTGCGCCAATACGATCAGTACCGCGGCGGTGGCAACGCAGATGGCGCCGCTCGCAACTGACGGCACCTCGACGTTGCGCAGAGCCGGGTAAATGCGGCTGGTCAGCAGAAGTCCCGGACCTGCGGCGACGACGGCGGCATCCGCCCACCGCTCGAGCGGCCGGAGAAGGAATAGCGCCCGAACCAGCAGACACCAGACGATCCAGACCAAAGGAAGGAAGAAGAGCGCCCTCGCGAGCCCCAGCCCCACCGGACGATGAACGAGCAGCGCGTCAGTTACTCCGGCCAGGAGCCCTGCGGCGAGTGCAGTCTGGAACCGGCGCACGCGCGCAATCATATTTCGCAACTACTCCCAAAGGCCCACCATCGATTTCAAGTAGTCGTTAACCGCCACATCTACGCTCGTACTCGCCGGGCGTAAAACGCAACGGAAGCATTAGCTGAAGGACCGCGATGCCTGCAGCGCGCGCTATCCTAGACCCTGATGACAACCTCTCTGTTGCACCACGATTACACGTTCGCGGACTACCTCGCGCTCGAGCACGACAGTGAGGTCAAGCACGAATTTGATGCAGGCGAGATCCTGGCGATGTTCGGTGGAACGGCGCGGCACTGTGCGCTGGCAGCGAAGATCGTCACCGCAATGGGAACTACCCGCGCGCCCGGCTGCACCGTCTTCACATCCGATATGCGAGTTCG
>DATLVW010000677.1:0-5275 GCA_035577085.1 Thermoanaerobaculia bacterium | reverse complement strand
CGTAGGTCGGACTCTCTAGTCCGACGATTGCGCGCAAAGAGTCGGACTGGAGAGTCCGACCTACGTTTCCTCCCTCGACTCCCGACTCCCGCTGATACAACCGCGTTGCGCCTTCGGGGTGCGTGATGATCTCGTCTTCATTGATCGACAAAACCGCTTCGCGGAATCGCCATACGCCACTTTGATCGATCGTACGGCGGCTGGTGCGGCGCGCTTCGAAGAGGTCGCGATCGGGAAACGAGTCGCGCTCCACGTTCAGCAGATCGCCGCAGTCGCATGTGTAGCGGATCTCCATCACGTCGTAGCGGCGTTCGCATCCGATGCACTGCAGCCATTCGCTCATACGGCACGCACTCCTTGGCGCGCGATCGGTGAGACGCGGGCAATCGACCGGACCTGCTCGAAGGCCGTCTGCATCGCGGCAGTCACGCGATGTGCGATGTCGTCATCGGCGCAGATGGCGACGAGGGTCGGACCGGATCCGCTGATCGTGCAGGCGAACGCGCCGACGTCGAGAGCGGCGCGCTTTACCGCGTTGAAATGCGGGATGAGCGCGGCGCGGCGCGGTTCGGCGTAGCGGTCGTCGAGCGCGCGGCGCAGCAACTCGCCGTCACCGGTCGCGAACGCGTGGACGACGCCGGCGGTGTTCGCCATCTGCTGGACCCAAACCGCACGCCCTGAGGTCGACGGCAACACTTCGCGCGCTGCTTTCGTCTGGATGCGGACGTCGGGTGTCACGAGGGCGAGACGCCAATCGGCGGCAACTTTCAGCGCGATGATGTCGATCGGCCGGACGGAGCGCGAGAGTGCCAGTCCGCCGAGGATGGCTGGGGCGATGTTGTCGAGGTGCTCGCCGGCGACCGTCATCTCGCCTTGCAACGCTGCCGCGGCGAGCTCGATCGGCGATGTCTCGCTCCCCATCGCCAGAGCGGCAGCGAACGCACCGGCGACGCTGCTCGCTGCACTGCCTCCGAGGCCGCCCGACAGCGGGAGACCTTTGTCGATGGTCACGATCGGATTGCGCGAATCGCCGTGCGCGCGAAGCCACGCGACGGCGGCAATTGCGGCCGCGTTGCGTTGCGGATCGAGCGGGACGAGCGCGGCGTCGACGCCGGTGATGTTGTCGACGCGTGCATCACCATCAGTCAACGCAACAGTCACGCGGTCGCCGATTCCATCGATTGCCAGCCCTAGGACGTCGAAGCCGGGGCCGACGTTGCCGATGGATCCGGGCGCGAACGCTGTCGCACTCATCGGCTCCGCCTCCGCCGTTCCTCCATGGCGATCGCCACGATGTCGTTGAGAACGCCGGCCGCGGTCACGGTTGCGCCGGCGCCGGGGCCGGAGACGACGAGCGGATTCGTTTTGTAGCGCTTCGAGTAGATCGCCACCTGGTTAGCGGTTCCGCGCAGATGCGCGAGCGGCGAAGTATTCGGAACTGCCTCGACGCCGACGGAGATCGAACGCTTGCGGATGGTGGCCACGTAGCGAAGGACCTTGCCGCCGCGGCGCGCGCGATCGACACGCTCGCGATACTCGTCATCGAGCGACACGAGACCAGCGATGAACGTCTTCGCGTCGACCGCACTGCCGTCGCTGCGAACGAGCGGCTCGAGTTTGATCTCGTCCGGCTCCGCGCGGTATCCGAGCGTGCGCGCCAGGATCAGCGCCTTGCGCGCGACATCCATGCCCGAGAGATCGTCGCGCGGATCGGGCTCCGTGTATCCGAGCTCCCACGCTTTGCGCACCGCCTCGGAGAACGCAACACCATCCTCCAGTGCGGTCATCAGATAGCCGAGGGTTCCGGAAAAGCAGCCGAGAATCATTTCGATCTTGTCGCCCGCTTCCTGCAGTTTCGCGATCGTGTCGAGCACCGGCAACCCCGCTCCGGCCGTGGCTTCGTAACGAATGGATAGCTCACGCTCTTTCGCGGTCTCCATCAGCCGGTCGAATTCGAGCTGCGGTCCGGCCAGCGGTTTCTTATTCGCGCAGACGACGTGGAATCCATACTCCAGCGCTTCCTGCAGCAGCGGACCGGTCTCTTCCGAGGTGAGATCGACAAGCACCGGCCGGTAGGACGGCAGCATCCACAGCTCGTCGCGCATCATCGTCTCGAGCTCGCGCAGCGTCAGCGGCGAGCCGCGCTCGAAAAGACGCGCGCCGGACTCTTTGCGTTTCGCGAATCGTTGCAGCGCCGCGGGAGTAAATCCCTTGTCGTCGATGCGGATGCCGGAGCGGTCGGCGACGGCGACGACTTTGAGATCGATGCCGAGGTCGCGGCGAAGGTGCGGTTGCTGAGCGATGAGCTGGCGGGCCAGCTCGCGTCCGATCTGCCCGAGGCCGAGAAGGGTGAGCTTGGCCTCACGGCCGGTCGTGTCGGCGAGCGGCCGGATCTTGTGGAGCTGATATTCGGAATGGAGCGCAAGCAGCGCGCGGGTGGCATCGCTTTCGGAGACGGCAATCGTGATGTTGAGCTCCGACGAGCCCTGCGCGATCGCCACGATGTTCACGCCGGCAGCAGCGATCGCGGAGAAGGTCCGCGCGGCGATGCCCGAGGTGCCGCGCATGCCTAGTCCGACGACGGCGATGAGGGCGACGCGCTTCTCTGCATCGATGCGGTCGATGAGATGAAGTTTGCGCTCCGGCTCGAACGCCACTTCGAGCGCGGCCACCGCGTGATCCGCTTCCGATTCGGGGACGACGAAGCAGATGCTCGACTCGCTCGAGGCCTGGCTGATCATCGAGACGGAATGGCCTGCCTGCGAGAGCGCGGTGAACGCGCGTCCGGCAACGCCGGGAACGCCGATCATTCCGTTTCCTTCGATCGATAGAAGGGCCTGGCGATGAATGGCGGTCAGCGCTTTCACCGGATAGGAGCCGGGCTTCACGTCGCCGGCGATGCGCGTTCCGGGCGAGGTCTCGCGAAAACTGTTGCGCACGTAGAGCGGGATGCGCCGGTCGACGAGCGGGATCATCGTGCGCGGATGCAGAACGTTCGCGCCGTAGTAGGCCAACTCGGCGGCTTCGCGGTAATGAAGGTCGGCGATGACGCGCGCGGCGGGAACACTCTTCGGATCGGCGGTCATAAGGCCGTCGACTTCCTTGAAGAGCGTCAGCGCGCGCGCGCCGATGCTGCGCGCCAGGATCGCTGCGGAAAAGTCGGAGCCGCCGCGCCCGAGGGTGACGACCGAGCCATCCGGCCCGCTGGCAATGAAGCCAGGCATCACGACGACTTGTCTCGCGGCGAGCAGCGGCACCACATTCTTCTTCGCCGCGCGCTCACACTTCAGCAGATTCGGCCAGAGCGTTCCCAACCTCCGCTCCGTCTGAATCACCTCGGTCGCATCGACATAAACCGCATCGATTCCGATCTCGATTGCTGCAATCGCGAAGATCGCCGCGACGAGCCTCTCGCCGCGCGCTACCAGCGCGTCCTGCGCGCGCGGGGTCAGCTCGCCGAGGACGGCGATGCTCTCCGTCATGGAGCGAAGCTCGCGGACGGATTCGGTGATGACGGCGTTCAAGGCAGTCGCGCGATCGGGCGACGCAACCAGTTCCGCGACCAGCTCGCAGTGTCTCGCCTCGACCTGCGCGGCGGCGTCATCGCAACGCGCGCGGTCGCGGCGGAGCGCTGCCTGTCCGGCTTCAAGGAGCAGATCGGTGATGCCGTTCATCGCCGAAACGACGACGGCAACGCCCGGCGCAGCGCGGCTCACGTGCGCGAGCGCGACGCGGATCGCATCCGCATTGCCGACGGCGACACCGCCAAACTTGAAGACCTCCGGACGAGACTGCTTCATGAGGACGCGGAGTATAGCGGGAGGAGTGCGAGCGTCTCGCTCGCGGCGGTGAGGCGTCTCGCCTCGCCGTCTGGAGCGTTCAATAAGCGGGGCGGTTACAAGCTTTGAGCGGTCTGTTTGCGCGCGTTACCTCTGGGCGAGACGTCCGCACACCCTGCGTTCAATAAACGATGCGGTTCGAGCAGCCCGTTTGCGCGCATTACCGCTGGGCGAGACGCCCATCGGCCGCAGGCGAGACGCCTGCACTCCTTTGCTCGAGCACTGCGAAGCGGGCCAGCATCTGCTCGTACATGCGGTCCGTCTTCTCGTGCAGGTGCGCTACTTCCAGCTCCGCCTTCACGTTGATTTCGTACTCGACGTCGGACCGCACGTGGTCCTTCTCGGCCTGACGGTTCTGGCTGACGAGGACGAAGCAGGAGAGGAAGATCGCTTCGAGCGAGACGATCATCGTGAGGAGGGCGAACGGGTACGGATCGAACCATGGCAGTCCTACATGGATCGTGTTGATGATGATCCACGCCACGAACCAGATGCCGTTCATGAGCAGGAAGGGCATGCTGCCGCTGAACCAGGCGATCCAGTCGGCCACCTTCTGCAGCGTGGTGAGATGTTCCTCCACCTCTTCGTTGACGTTGCGTGACACGCGGGTGCGCAGCAGCTCGTCAGCTTTGCGCATCATCCCGGTGACCGCCGCGAGCATGCTCACCGCGCTGTCGGGATGGCGTTGGAAGAGAAGGAGGAGATCCTCCCGGTCGAGCTCGAGCAGCTCGCTGTCCGATAACGCGACCGCGGTGGCCGTCCGCGCACCACGGTCGAGAAGAGCGAGCTCGCCGAAGAGACCGCCCTCGATCGCGTTCATCAATACGATCTTCTGGCCGGTGTTGTCCTTGATGAAGAGCTCGATCTCGCCGCTGCGGACGACGAAGAGCGACTCGCCGGGATGGCCGGCTTCGAAGAGTGTATGGCCGGCCGTGACGTGAATGCAGTCGACGACCGCGGCAAGCGCAGCGCGATCTTCCTCGCTCAGCAGTTCGAAGAGCTTGACGCCCGAGAGTAGCCGCGGATCACATCCCATAAGGGCATTGTAGCTTTGCGGCAGAGATCAGAGATCAGAGATCAGAGATCAGAGATCAGGAAGTCAGCGATCGCCAGGGACAAGAAAACCAGAGATCAGGGACTATCAAGGATCAAAGACCAGACAGACCATTCCTTACCCTTGTCTCTTGTCTCTTGTCTCTTGTCTCTTGTCTCTTGTCTCTTGTCTCTGATCTCTTGTCTCTTGTCTCTTGTCTCTGATCTCTTGTCTCTGATCTCTTGTCTCTGATCCATTCAAACCACCGATCTCTTCCCCAGTTTCTGCGAGAACACACTCAACCGGCCATTGATCGCGGCGTGGCACTCGCACGACTTCGCCTTCAGCCCCACCACATCGCGAACGACGATGTGATTCCGGCGGCTCTCGATCACGGCGTCCT